>JAEYUD010000258.1 GCA_023433685.1 Bacteroidota bacterium | reverse complement strand
TGTCACGTTCATGCCAAAGTGATATGTTCTCAATCCCAGGATTTACGTAAGATCGCATCATGCGGGCCATACCTGTGATTCTCTCGCAGACTATAGGGTTTCTCTTATGTGGCATTGCTGATGAGCCCTTCTGTCCCTTTCCGAAGAACTCTTCCACCTCAAGAACCTCGGTTTTTTGCAAGTGTCTCACTTCGGTCGCGATCTTCTCGAGTGTGCCTGCCATAATTGCCAGTACAGAGAGATAGTAAGCGTGCCTGTCTCTTTGAATAACCTGCGTGGAAACCGGTTCCGGACGGAGTCCAAGGTGTTGGCAGACGTATTCTTCTACTTCTGGTGAAAGGTGATCGAATGTACCAACAGCACCGGAAATCTTGCCGGTTGAAATTTCAAACAAGGCATCGTTCAAACGCTTTCTGTTTCTGCGCATCTCATCAAACCACTGAGCGAACTTGAGACCCATGGTTGTTACTTCGGCGTGTATCCCGTGAGTTCTTCCGATGCAGAGGGTGTTTTTATGCTCCTTGGCGCGGGTGGCAAGCACTTCAATAAGTTCATCAACCTTTTTCTGGATAATGTGAGTTGCCTCCTTGATCTGATATGAGAGGGCAGTATCCAGTACGTCAGAAGAGGTCATTCCATAATGCAGATGTCTGCTTTCAGGTCCGACATTTTCGTTAACATTCGTTAGAAACGCGATAACATCATGGTGGGTGGTATTCTCAATCTCATTGATCCTGTCAACAGAGAATGTGGCTTTTTGTTTAATCACCTCAAGATCGGCCGCGGGAACCTGACCCATTTTTACTCTGGCTTCAGTGGCAAGTATCTCCACCTTAAGCCATGTTTCATACTTGAATTGATCACTCCAAACCAACTTCATTGCCGGGAGTGTGTATCTTTCTATCATTTTCTTCTTTCAAGCTCCATTTCAAGTTTTATATTTTTTTCGTCACGAAGCACTTTAAAAGTGACGGTCTGGCCTGTTCTAAATTCCTGCAGGGAGCCCAAGAGGGTATTTCTGTTACTGATCTTGTAATCTTCAACCGAGAGTATAACATCACCATTCTTAAAGCCGCTTTTGTCGGCAGGGGAGTTTTTCATTACATTGTTAACAATTACTCCACGGGAATTTGGCAATTTGAAGTAGGCGGCAATTTTTTCATCGATATCCTGGACTCCAAGCCCGGTGAAGAAGTTTCTGTCAATTTCACCTTTGGCCTTCAATTCATCCACGATCCTCTTGACTTTGTTTACAGGGATGGCAAAACCGAGTCCGATACTTCCTTTTCCGCTTCCGGTAGAGTAAATGATCGTGTTAATACCGATGACATCACCAACAGAATTAACAAGGGGACCACCTGAATTTCCGCCATTAATAGCGGCATCGGTTTGTATCATTTTCAGATAGAATCTGTCTTCCACAGGTTCAAGGTTCATGTTAACCGCGGATATAACTCCCACTGTCACGGTGGGTTTATCATTTACATCGAAGAGTCCGAAAGGGTTGCCAAGAGCTATCGACCACTCACCGATCATAATATCATCAGAGTTGCCAAGTTTAAGGTAAGGGAGATTTTTTTCTTCTATCTTGAGCAGACATATATCTGAAACCCTGTCGGTTCCGATAATTTTAGCCTCGAAATGTCGCCCGTCAGTGAGAGTTACCGTAACCTTCTTAGCGTTTCCGGCTACGTGATCGTTGGTCAGTATGTACCCATCACCCGAGATAAGAAATCCGGAACCCAATCCTTTTACTTCCTGAGAATAGCTCTGATCACCGAAAAACTGCTGGAAGAAGGGATCATTAAAGAAAGGATTGAAGAAAGGGTTGTTCACTTGCCTTACCTCAATTACATTTATTCCTACGATGGCGGGGGATATCCTCGCGACCGTTTTGGTGATTATGTTTTCCCTGTCTTTTGAGAGCGACTCGCTATTCTCATAAATTGTCTTCCCCGCGGAATTATCACCTTTGAGAAGGAACAACCCAGACGAGAAAAGAACAATAAAAATTAAGACTGAGCCAACCAGTTTGTTTCTCATTTACGGCACCTCATTTGTAAATAAAACAATACAATATTCAAAGATAATCAATCAAAAATAAAATGAGTTAAACCTAAAAATGGCACTTTTCTTGAAGTTGAAAAACCCTCTCTTGATATTGAGAAAAGAGGATCATAAGCAATTACCATGCCATTCATATAACATCTCTAATTTGCTATAAAATATTAACGGTACGGTTTTTGCTTTAAAAGATCAAATCCAAAAGGAATTTGATATGGCAAATCATTTATTAGCAAATTATCCACAACACGACAGAAGCATACTTATCCCGCTCCTTCAGGATATCCAGGATGAAAATGGATATCTTCCTGAAGAGATTCTAAAGGAAGCTGCCGAACACATCGGCATCCCCCTGAGTGCGATCTATGGCGTAGCAACTTTTTATAATCAATTCCGGTTAACTCCACTCGGAAAAAATATTGTCCGGGTTTGCAGGGGAACCGCGTGCCATGTAAAAAATTCTGCTAACATACTCTTTGGCCTTGAAACAGCATTAAATATTAAAGCCGGACAGACGACCCGGGATAAAAATTTCACTCTTGAAGTTGTAAGTTGTATCGGAGCTTGCTCTATAGCTCCGGTGATCTGCATAAATGACGACTACTACGGAAGAATCACTGTGAAGGAGATTGACAAGATACTTAAGAAGTATCAGACTTCGCAGCCCAAGAGCGGCGTAAAGAAGGAAGAGGAGGTAGCCTGATGAAAACTTTCATGGAAAAATGTTGCAGTGAGTGCTGGCATTCGCCGGAGAACCAGTGCAAACATTTCATTCAGTGCTGCACTGAAGGGCCACTCTGCCACCAAAGTGAAGAGTGTACTTCGAAAATAAAACAACTGAACGCGAAACTGCTTTTCAAACAACACGAAACCCCTGTAATCTTCATTGGTGCAGGAACCTGCGGTCTCGCGGCCGGTGCCGGGAAGGTTGAAGAAGCAATTAAAGCAGAACTGGCGAAACACGACATCCATGCCGAGATCGTAAGAACAGGCTGCATTGGCTATTGCGCGAAAGAACCGATCGTTGACATTAAACTGCCGAATGGTGAACGCATCGCTTATTCGGAAGTGACACCCAAGCTTGTTCCAAAACTGGTTCAGGCAACTCTCGTTGAGGGTGGGATTCTCGAATCCAATCTGCTCGGAAGCCATGAACCCAAATCAGCTGTGTGCTCTTCATTGCATGATGATCCGTTTTTCAAATATCAGAAAAAGATCGTTCTCAAGAATTGCGGCGTTATCAACCCCGACTCAATAGATACTTACATCGCCACCGGTGGTTTCAAAGGTTTGAATAAAGTTCTTAAACTGATGTCAAGCGAAGATGTGGTTAAAGAAATTCTCTCCTCCGGACTTAGAGGCCGTGGGGGTGCAGGATTCCCGACTGGCAAGAAGTGGGAACTCGCGCTTAAGCAGAAATCGGAAACCAAATATATCATCTGTAATGCTGACGAAGGCGATCCGGGTGCTTTCATGGACAGATCTGTTCTCGAGAGCGATCCCTACAAGCTTATCGAAGGCATGATGATAGCGGCTTACGCTATCGGCGCCAATTCCGGTTATATCTATTGCCGGGCTGAATACCCGCTTGCTATCAGCAGACTTAATCACTGTATCAGTGAGTGTGAAAAGTATGGACTGCTCGGTGAGAATATCCTCGACAGCAAATTCAATTTCAAATTGAAAATTAAAAAGGGAGCCGGCGCTTTCGTTTGTGGTGAAGAAACCGCTCTTATCGCTTCGATCGAAGGTAAAAGAGGAATGCCGAAGCCAAGACCGCCTTTCCCGGTAGTCTCAGGACTTTGGGGCAAGCCAACTGTTATTAATAACGTTGAAACACTCGCGAACGTATCTTCGATTCTTAATAATGGTGCCGAATGGTTCTCAAGTGTCGGAACTGAGAAGAGTAAAGGTACAAAGGTTTTCGCTCTTTCTGGAAAGATTGTAAATACCGGTCTCGTTGAGATCCCAATGGGTATAACGCTTGAAGATGTGGTTTTCAAGATCGGTGGCGGAATACCTTATAACAAAAAATTTAAAGCGGTTCAGATCGGCGGTCCATCAGGTGGTTGTTTGCCAATGAGTGTTATCAAGACACAAGTTGACTACGAATCCCTCAAAGAAGTGGGTGCCATGATGGGTTCCGGCGGATTTGTTGTAATGGATGAAGATACCTGTATGGTGGATATCGCCAGGTTCTTCCTCAATTTTATCAAAGATGAGTCTTGCGGAAAATGTGTCCCTTGTCGTGAAGGAACAAAGAGAATGCTCGAAATAATCGAGAGGATCCCCGTTGCATACGATGAGAAAAATGACAAGACCGATCAGCTCGCGCGATTCAAAGGAATGGTAGGGCTGAAGAGACTTGCTGATGTAATTAAAGATACGTCACTTTGCGGACTTGGCCAGTCGGCACCAAATCCGATTCTTTCGGGTCTTCAGTACTTCAAAGAGGAGTATGAAGAGCATCTCTTCGAAAGGAAATGCCGCTCCGGTGTCTGCAAGGAACTGCTTACATTCAGTATTGACAACACTATATGCTCCGGCTGCGGTCTCTGTAAGAAAAAATGCCCGAATGATGCAATTGTTGGTCAGAAGGGTGAAGGACACTTTATTATGCAGGATAAATGTATCCAGTGTGGTATGTGTCTTGAGACGTGCAGATTCTGTGCAATAAATGTGAATTGATGAGGAACTTGAGATGGTAGAACTAACAATAAATAACTTAAAAGTTAAAGCGGAAGAAGGGATGACCATCCTGGACGCCGCAAAATCGGTAGGAATATCAATACCGACGTTGTGTCACATGAAGAATCTCTCACCAACCGGTGCATGCAGAATGTGCGTGGTTGAAGTTGAGGGACAAAGAAACCTGCTGCCTTCATGCGCGTTCCCGGTTTCCGAGGGTATGGTTATCGAAACCAATTCTCCAAGGGTAAGACGCGCGAGGAAGACCATTGTTGAGCTTCTCGTTGAAAATCACCCGCAGGATTGCCTCATTTGCGTGAGGAATAAAAACTGCGAACTTCAGGATCTTGCTGAACGGTATTCAGTGCGCGAACACAGATTTGCCGGAGAGAAGAGGAAACACGTTGTTGATGTTTCAAGTGCTTCACTCGAACGTGATCCCGCGAAGTGTATTCTTTGCGGCAGATGCGCCCGTGTATGTAACGAAGTGCAGAAAGTGGGTGCCATCGATTTTGCCGGAAGAGGATTCGGCAGCATCGTTACCACTCCTTACAACAAAGGACTTAACGTAAGTGATTGCATCCTTTGTGGACAGTGTATTCTGCAGTGTCCAACAGCAGCGCTGCGTGAAAGAAGCTCAACCAAAATAGTTTCGACCGCGCTTGGCAACAAGAATAAATACGTCATAGCCCAGATCGCTCCCGCGGTGAGGGCAACACTCGGCGAAGAGTTTCACATGCCGGCAGGAACCGATGTTACCGGAAAGCTCGTGAGCGGGCTTCGGAGACTCGGCTTCAAGAAAGTATTCGATACAAACTTCGCGGCTGATCTTACGATTCTTGAAGAAGCAAACGAACTTATCCATAGAATCACCAGTGGGGAACCACTTCCGATGTTCACAAGTTGCTGCCCCGGCTGGGTGAAATTTGCTGAAATGAATTATCCAGGGATCCTCCCGCACATTTCAAGCTGTAAATCACCACATGAAATGGAAGGAGCAGTGCTTAAGAGTTATTACGCCAAGAAAATGGGACTGAATCCGAGAGATATCTTCGTGGTATCGATCATGCCTTGCACGGTTAAAAAGTTTGAGTCTGAAAGACCTGAACTTGCTCACGAGGCACTTCATGATGTCGATTCGGTTCTTACAACACGTGAGCTCGTAAGATTCTTCAATATGGCAGGTATTGATTTTTCAGATCTTCCGGATGAAGAATTTGATAATCCTCTTGGAGAATCAACCGGTGCCGCGGCCATTTTCGGCACGAGTGGTGGTGTAATGGAAGCCGCTATCAGAACAGCTTATTACAATCTTACAGGTGAAAATCTTGAGAGCCTTGAAGTTGACTCTATACGTGGCATGGATGGTGTTAAATCAGCCTCACT
>JAEYUD010000246.1 GCA_023433685.1 Bacteroidota bacterium | reverse complement strand
GGTTTGGGGTGGAGGGTTTGGGGTTTGGGGTGGGGGATAAAAAAAGCGGTGATTCTATCCGACTCACCGCTTTTGCAAAAACCTGAAAGGCAGATTACTTCAGAAGGTTCATTTTCCTGCTGATGCTGGTGCCTTCGGCTTCGAGACGGTAAACATAAACTCCTGAAGGAAGTTCATTGGCATTGAAAACCCGGGTGTAGTTTCCTGACGCGAGTTCACCATTAACAATCGCTGCCACTTCCTTGCCGAGAAGATCGTACACCTTCAATGAGACAAATCCTGATTTCGGAACTGAAAAATTGATGCTTGTTTCAGGGTTGAACGGATTCGGGTAGTTCTGCTGGAGAGCGTACTCAGAAGGGGTTCCCGATGTATAGCTGTCTTTAACCCCTACGGGAAAGTCGGATATTTTCCATTTTCTCGCCTGATGGATCTCGCTAAGGTTCAAATTTGCCTTCTTTGAATAGACGAAAACATTCAAATATGTGTTTGTAACTTTTGCAATATTTGCCGGGAGGTAATAGAATGTATCCACAACCGCGGAGTCGCCAACAGCCCAGCCGGACTTTGCCAGCTCGTTGCCCAACGCACCATTGAGGATCGAGCGCACCACATTGCTATGCACGTACTCACCATTACCGGGACAACCGCTGTTCCCCGTTTGCGTGGAAATCAGCTTGTCTTCAGTTACGACAAAATTTATCGCGGGTATCTCCGCTATGGCTTCAAGAGCTTTGATCGTGAGATTTACATGCAGCTTGTTGCTGTCGGCTTCATATCCAATCGTACCTTCAATACTTACTTTTGGTAGTGCGGCGGCTCGGTTCGAAACCTGGCCTGCCCAGGCACTTCTGCTCTGTGGACCGGTCAGTCTGTCAATTATACCTGTAGGATAACTGCTGAAGCCCATAAGCGAAATAATATTGTTGCCGTTAAAAATCCTGTAAGGATCACTCGAGTTTGATGGTCCATGGTATCCCAGGACTATGGCATTCGGATTGTAAAGCATAATTACATCATGAATGATCGTATGCCCACACGGACAGTATTGACACCAGGTGCCTGTGACATACTCAAGCACCGGATTTCTGGCAGTTTGCGCTCCCGCCTCAAAAGAAACCAATAGAAGAACCAAACCAGGAATGGAGAAAAATCTGTACAATTTTTGCATTTGCAACTCAAATTTTTATGGATGTTAAAATTACGTCATTGATGATTTACATGCAATAATCAGACAAATAATTCAGCTATTTTATTCAATATATTAACTATACTTCACAAAAGTTTATAAATTTGTGAAGTATGATGATTTTATTGCACAAATTTTGATATTTTGAGGTGTGAATTCCCATTTTTCGGAGTTCAGTCGAATATTTGCGTTATAATGCACAAATTTATACAAAATTGTGAAGTACAATGATAGTTGACCGCATAAGATCACAAAAAAAAGACCTCGAAACACTTCCTGTCGGTTACAGGAAACGTTCGAAGGAGCTTGTTCTCGAACCATATTCTCTGATAACAGTGATAATCGGTCCCAGGAGGGCCGGTAAATCAACTTTCGTTATCAATGCTCTCAGGCAGAAGAAAGCGGGATATGCCAACTTTGATGATGAACTCCTCACGACCGTTCAGAACTATGATGACATTCTGGCAGCGATAGATCTGGTCTATGACAGACCTGATATCCTCTTCTTTGATGAGATACAGAATCTGCCAAGGTGGGAGCTTTTTGTGAACAGGCTGCACAGACAGGGACGAAAACTGGTTATAACAGGCAGCAATTCAAACCTACTGAGCGGCGAACTGGCGACACATCTTACCGGCAGGTATATCCCCGTGAATATCTTTCCGTTCTCGTTCACCGAGTTTCTCACCGGTGATCCCGGTACTTTAACCTCGCATGAACTGACAAACAATTTGACGAATTATCTGCAATCGGGTGGATTCCCTGAAGTGGTTACGGGCAACCGTCCGGCAGCAGATTATCTGCGGATACTCCATGATTCGATCATTTTCAAGGATATCATCGCGCGGTACTCCCTCAGAAAGTTTGATGGACTGATAGATCTCGCTCGCTACCTGATCAATAATTCGGCAACTGAATTTTCAGACACGCAACTCGCCGGGGTATTGAACCTGAGCGTGCACACTGTAAAGAGGTTCTTCAACTATCTTGAGAATGCCTTTCTCCTGTTCCACCTGGAAAGGTTCTCGTACAAGGTTAAAGAGAGGATCCGTTACAATAAAAAGATATTTGTGTTTGATACCGGTTTTATCACGAGTCTTTCGACCCAATTTTCGGCAAATTACGGAAAGTATTTTGAGACCTTGGTGGGGATTACACTCAAAAAGGAGTCATTGGATGGAAAGTGTGAACTCTTCTATTATAAAAACCAACAGAATGAAGAGGTTGATTTCGTTCTTCAAAAAGGTCTTGAAGTCTCCGAATTGATTCAGGTTGCCTACTCGATAGAGAATCCCAAAACACTCGAAAGAGAGATACGTTCCCTCCTAAAAGCGGGCAAAGAGCTGAAGTGCACGAATCTGACAGTGCTGAACTCCACAATGAACGGAGAAAAAGAATACTCCTGGTTCGGCACCAAAGGCACTGTTAAATTCAAACGCCTTGATGAATGGCTGATCGAGAGAGGGGGGTAATCCGCAGGGTAACACCGGGCTTACACCCGGCGCTACCTTATGCCGCCCGCCACGAGCGGGCTGAAAGTTTCAATTATGAAATTAAGACCAACCACTCACTTCAATAAATTCATCTTTTTCACCATTACATTTCCGGCGGATTGAAGTCTGTAAAGGTACAGGCCACTGGGGGCGGAGACAAATGTAACATCAACTTCATAAGAACCGGCAGGCTGGTATCCATCCACCAAGGTGAATATCTTTTCACCGGTGAGTGAGTAGACTTCAAGTTTTACACTTCCGGCTTCAACTACCGAGTACCTTATCCTTGTGCTTGGATTAAAGGGATTCGGGAAGTTATCGGAAAGTGAAAATGCAAGAGGAACATCTCCCGTCTCTTTTACGGAAGTTGGAGGAGGTGTGCTCGTGGGATCACCCGGATTAGATACATCAGCGAGTACACCCGGGTCGGGCTGTCCGATTGTCCAATTGCCATTGGGATCCTGAAGTTCCGTTCCGTTGCTGAATCCATCGTTGTCGCTGTCCATCTGTGCAAGTGGAGCGCCCCAGGCAACGTTTCCGTTTACAAGGAAGGCACCCTCAACTGTCTGTCCGAATGGATTGCGGTCACCACCGCCCGCGGGTGAAACATGGCAATTGGCACATACAAACTTGGTTCCGTTGGGTATCTGGGTTACTCTCCAGTCACGGGAGGTGAGCTCTGAAACGATAAAGGAGGCTATAAACAAGCCTATGAGGAGGAATGGGAATCTACGCATATTAAAGTCCTGTTAAAGTGAACCTTAATATAATACGGTTTCAGTATTATTGCAAGCATGAAAACGATAAAACCCCGCGGTTAAAGCTCCGCGGGGTTAAAAAGGGGGTAAAAATGAGTTTTATGTGGTCTCCGTCACTTGTTGATCAAGGTATCCTTCTGTTTGGCTTTGAGACTGTCGGCGGCCTTTTGGATGGCCTTGGCGTTGGTGAGTCCGTAGGCCACACCTCCCCCTGCAGTTTTACTTTTCATCACCGGTTTAGGGGTTCCGAAAGTATCCTTGTTTTGAGTTACAACCTTTTCCTCTTGAGCGGATGCCACGGCAGCGGTTACCGGAAGATTGAAATCACCTGAGCTTTTGCCTGCCGGTGCCGGGTTGTAGTCAGCGCCTCTTTCAGCAGAAACCTTGGGAGGTAACTGGGATGAAGGTGCCTCACCTTTAGAGGGATACTGCTGCTCCTTGCTCTCGAACTGTGGACTTTTATCAATTTTATCTTCTGTCTTTTTCTCAGGCTGCAGCGCGATCTGGTCCGGCTGAACCGAAGTGTCGATCCTGGTCATCACCTCTTCACCGGGCTGATTTACTAAAAAAATCACCGCCACGATGGCTACAACCCCGACCGCGACAGCAGAAGGCACCGGTTTCAGAACCCCGGTAAATCTCTCCCACAGTGTCGGCTTTGCTTCGGCATATTTTTCCGAATTCATCCGCCGCATAAGATCAGCGTCAAATCCGGGAGGTGCATCAACCTTCGGCATCTCTTTAAGGAGTTGCCTCAGTTCCCGAAACTGCTCCTCATCACCAAGTATATCTTTATTCTCCATGAAAACCTATTCCTTGAAAATATCTCTCAATAAATCCTGTAACTGAGCACGACCACGGTTGATCCTTGATTTCACCGTCCCGATGGAAATATCCATCATTTCGGCGATCTCTTCATAAGACATCTCCTGAATGTCTCTGAGGATTATCATCTCGCGGTAAACTTCCGGGAGTTTTAAGAGAGCTTCCTGAATCATCTTGTTCTTGATTCCTGAATCAACCAGCCTGTCAGGAAGTGGCCCCCCGTCCGGGAGGTCCATCGTCTCTTCATCCTCTCCCCAGGAGTTGATGGAGATCTGATTCTTCCTTTTGCGCCTTTGCAGTTCGGTCTTGGCAAGGTTGCCCGCGATGGTGTAGATCCAGGTGGAGAATTTTGCGAAGGTCTTGTAGGAATCCTTGTTCCTGTAAACCTTTATAAAAGTCTCCTGAACCACATCCGAGGTGGCATCCCTGTCGCCGAGGAACCGGAAAACGAAGTTAAAAAGGGGATTTTTGTAGCGAGAAACTATCGCTTCAAAAATCTCCGTGTCACTCGTCTCCTGAAATTCAAGGATCAACTGTTCGTCAGTCAGATCTCTTAATCTTCTGTCGCTCAATGTGTATTATACTCTGGTTGTTTTGTAAATGTTTCAGAGGAGAAAATTAGAATATTCCGCTGATAAGATAAAGATTTTATATTAAAATCTCGTTAAGGGCAGTGAACATTACGGTTTTTTCATCTGTGTCGCTGTTCTTTAGGGCAATGTCGGCTCTGAGAAGCGCGGCATATATGAGACTTAGCTCTTTGAACGAAAATCTCTGAAGTGCCGGTTTTAGCTTGTCGAGCTGCCACTTCTGTATACCGGACTGGGTAGCAGCCTCAAAATCATTCTTCCCCGATGAAAGTGCCTCTCTAATATTGATAATTGTTGAGAACTGACGGTTCAGGTGAAAGAGTATCAGAAGTGCGGGTTCACCCTGGTTCATAATCTTTCCAAGAAGACGGAGGGCACCGGGCCTGTCTTTTGCCAGGACCTTGTCGATAAAATCAAAGATGGTAAACTGTTTTGTGGGAGCGACCGATCTTTTGATCATATCGGCATCTATGGTGGTCTGCCCGCTTCCGGTGAACTCGATCAGCTTTTCAAGCTGCATCTCGATCATCAGTTTGTCATCACCCGTAAGACTTACCAGCAATTCCGCGTCGTGCTTCTCGATCCGCTTACCTGCCTGTTTGGCCGTCACTTCAACCCACCCAACAAGGTCATCGAAGTCAGGGGTTTTCGCCATATAAGCGTAACCCATCTCTGCAATGGTTTTGTAGGGCTCCTTGTCAGGGAAATTCACATCATCATATAGTATGATGAGTGTGGTATGAGGTGAAGGATTCTTGAAGTATGAAACAAGATGGCTGTTATACTTTCTTCCGTCGAACTTCAGATTATTGAAGTTCTTAACTATGGCAAGCCTTCTGTCACCCGCGAGGGGAAATGACTGACAGAAATCAAGGAGTTCGTCTATTGATGTAGAAGAACCCTGAAATAGCTGGATATCATAGTCAAAAGGTATCTCAGGCTCCAGATACTTCTGGATAGCCTGAGTCCTTTTGTCAATCTCGTAGCCGTCTTTCCCATAGAAGAAGTAAACAGGTTTAAGGCTTTTAGCCTTCAGATCCTGCGCCACAAGGGAGATGATCGGCGCCTGAAATTTTTTACTCAATTACCGTGATCGAGTTAATAACCACATCCACAACAGGACGGTCGAACGGTTTAAGTGTCTCGGTTTCACCGATGGCTTCAACCACTTCCATACCCGAGGTAACTTTTCCGAAAACGGTGTGTTTTCCATCGAGCCAGGGGGTTGGCACGAGTGTAATAAAGAACTGGCTGCCGTTGGTGTTTGGTCCCGCGTTTGCCATCGAGAGAATTCCGGGACCCGAGTGTGTAAGTTCTTTTACTATCTCATCTTTGAATTTTGGACCCCAGATGCTCTCACCGCCACGGCCTGTACCTGTGGGGTCGCCACCCTGGATCATGAAATTTGCTATTACGCGGTGAAAAATAACACCGTTATAGTATCCTCTTTTGGCGAGTCCGGTGAAATTCTCAACTGTTTTTGGGGTTTTGCCGGAGTAAAGTTCAACTTCGAACTCACCCATCGACGTGTCAAATTTTGCTTTTGTAATGCTCATTTTTTCTTCCTTTGTTCAATTTTAATGTCCTGAATTATCACAGCATCAACCGGTTTGTCCTGCGGACCTTTTTTAACCTTGCTGATCTTGTCAACCACATCGTAACCGTTGATCACCTCACCAAAAATTGTGTGTTTGTAGTTCAACCATTCTGTTTTTGCGGTCGTTATAAAAAACTGTGAAGTGTTGGTGTTCGGCCCCCTGTTCGCCATGGCGAGCAGGCCTGTCTTGTCGAAAGTCAGCCCCATGACAAATTCATCGGCAAACTCACCACCCCAGATAGACCTTCCACCCATGCCAGTACCGGTTGAGTCACCACCCTGGATCATGAAATTCTCAATTACCCGGTGGAAAATGATTCCGTTGTAGTAGCCTTGTTTGGCAAGGGCTGTAAAGTTCTCAACAGTTTTGGGTGCTTCTTTAGGATAGAGCTGTATTTCAATTGTTCCCATATTGGTCTTCATAATAGCAACCGTCAGGGTGTCATACTTATACACGGGGCTCTCAACCGGGGTGTTTTTCTGTTGGGCACAACTCGAAAATGAGATCATGGCGAAAAGAAGTATCACCGCAATATTACGCATCAATTTCTCCGTTATGGTGTAATGGTGTTGGATAATAAAAGTGCCAGGATTATAAGTCCGGCTGCAATTCTATAAACAATGAAAAGTGTTGTAGAGTTTTTCCTGAGATATTTTAAAAGAAAGTCGATCGCGAGGTACCCGCTGACTCCGGATACAACCGTGGCAACAGCCACCGCTACCAGGTGGTCATGGTTCAGAAATTTAAGACCCTCTTTAAGCTGAAGCAAACCGCTGGCAAGTATCGCCGGGATGCTCAACAGGAATGAAAACATTGCGGCGGCTTCACGGTTAAGCCCCATGAAAAGACCACCTGTAATTGTAGTACCCGACCGTGATGATCCCGGTATAAGGGCAAATGCCTGCGCGACACCCACTACGATAGCATCCCAAACCCCTACATCTTCAATTTTTTTATTGAATTTTGCCGTTTTCTCCGCGATAAAAAGTATAATGGCGAGAACAATGAGTGAAATGGCAATAACATAAAGGTTCTTCGTGAGCGCGCCTTCAATTATATCCTTGAAGCCAAGTCCGATTATCACAACCGGAATGGTACCGATAATTACAAGCCAGCCAAGGCGTGAGTTTAGCGACTGTTCTTTGTAGCTTTTTCTGTTCACGAGATTATCACGGAAGAACTCAATAACAATATTATATATGTCTTTCGCGAAATAGATCAGAATTGAGACGAGTGTGCCAAGTTGGATTATCGCCATCACTGCCGTCCACTCCTGTGGTTTGCCGGCATCTATCAGCCCCATGATCTTCCCTGTCAGGGTAAGATGCGCTGTACTGCTGATCGGGAGAAACTCTGTTATACCCTGGACTACGCCAAGAACTATCGCTTCGAGAATGGTCATTTAAGCTCCTTAGAAATTAAAAGAAATACCGATTTTCAATCCTAATGAAAGGGAGTTAACGGAAAGGTCTTCACCACGGTGTCTGATGGCTATTCCGTCATTTTTTGGGGTTCCTCCGGCATCATATCTCGCGTCGGCACCTATGTAGGCAAAAACATCTTTAGAGAGAGCAGTTGAACCGGAGGCCCTCGCTACAATTCCGAAACCGGTGGATGTGTAGGTTGTGCCGGTTACTACAAATGGTTTTATTTCTTCAACCACTACAAATCTGGGACCAATTCCCCCGCCGAATTTAAAACTGTAACCGGCGCCCTCTATCATGTAGTATCCCATCAGGGAAGGTGAAATGAACCTGTAGTTCAACTCATATTTTCCGTTGGCGGTTATATTGGTGTACGAATTGAAGGCGTATCCCCCCTCAATGGCAATCTGGAGGTTTTTCCCGGCTTTATATCCAAGCTCACCACCGAACTCGATCATCGTGCTAATATCATCCATGCGGTTGCCTGCACCGAAATTCTCATTTATGTAATCGCGGAGGTTTGCGGTGCTCGCGATGTTAATACCCATGCTCACTCTCCCCTCCCACTGCGCCTGAAGCAGGGGGGTGAAAAGCAAAAACAGAAGTGGCAATAATTTAATCGTTCTGGTCATCATCTTCAATATCGATCATATCCTCTGTGTGAACACCCGGAAGATTGAACTTGAACCAGACCAAAAACCCGGCAGCCGTAACAAGGTGAAGTATGTATGTGATCCCGTGCTGAAATGTAGCGAAAGCCAATCCAAGCTCGGCGGGTATTCCGAAAAGCATTAACATGGCGGTTTTTGTAATGGTGTGAACGCTCCCGATCCCTCCGGGGGTGGGGATCATTACCCCGATGGCGCTTATGCTCATTATTATCCATGCCGCACCAAATCCAAGATCGTAACTTTTATCGAGGCCAAGAGCGTAGAAGCCGGCCCAGCTCGTGGCAGCATATCCCAGCATTATCAGAACGCTGTAAATAATTGTTTTTATGTACGCCGAGGTGGTTTTGAGAGTTGAAAACCCAACAATCATTTTGTGGAACAACTCTTCGAGTTTTTCGGCTGTCTTGTGCGAAAATTTCTTAACTATTGAAGTGGCAAAATTTGAAAAACGCTCTTTATATCTTATCAGCAGGATCAGAAACACGATCAGTGCCGCGAACCCCATAGTGCCCAGCTGTATGGTGAGTTTAAGCCAACCAAGCTCTCCGGAGTAGATGTCGCCGTCATAGATCCAGCCACTTAAAACCACCGCGAAGGCGAAAACCGACATGTCGATTATCCTCTCAACCACCACGGTACCGAGTATAGAAGTTTTGGAAAGGTTTTCGGTTCTACCCACTGAAACAGCACGCGCCACTTCCCCGAGTCTCGGAACGAAGTTGTTCAGACCATACCCCACAAGTACCGCCCCGAACAGGTTTACTGCGTTTATATCCGGTTTTAGCGACTCCATTATCGCCTTCCACCTGACAGCCCGGAACCAATGCGCCAGCATCTGAAAAACAATGAGCATTATCATCCAGAATATCGACGCGCCCTTTATATAATTCCAAAGAGTGCCCGCGTCGACACCTTTAAATGCCCAATAAAGGAACAGCCCGGCAAGGGCGAGAGAAATAATGTAAACTACTGCTTCGCGAGGAGAGAAGAATTTTTTCTTAGCGGAGGTCAACTACTTTGATATCCCCGGTTGATTTGAATGAAAAATCAGAGTCAGACAGACCCTTGTTTAGAGAATAACCTGAAAAAGTAACGGTCATTACCGATTTCGCGTTATCCTCTATAACTATTGATGCAATAAGATCCTGCGCGTCTTTGGTGATCTCGACTGAACGGAACCCAAGTTTCTTCCCCTTTTTTGGGGTCATCTTAACTTTGCCCGCTCCGGTCTCCACAAGATCGCAATCGGAAGGAATTGTGTTAACAATTGTGTTAACGCTCAGAAGCGAAACCGACTTGTTGTCTGCTTTCGTGATTATAACCTTGTTCTGCTTCTTGTCATGGTTCCAGTTGGTCTTGCCGTCACTGATTATCAGACTGTTGGCGAACGTCAGGCGAACCTTGTTGGTCTTTTTATAGGAAAAAGTGCCTTTGGCTGTAAGTGTCTTCCCGGAGAACTGCTGATACGAAGCGGTTAAATCGGAAAGTGAATTAAATTTTTTCTGAATTGCCTGAATTGTAGCGTTCTGTGCCCCGGCGGCACCCAGAAAGATAAAAGCCGAAAATAAACCAAAAAATAACTGCCTCATTTTAACTCCGTTTTTCATGGTTTACTACAGATTCCTCAACAATGTTTCAAGTTCATCCTCATTGTCGATCAGTATCTCCCTTGGTTTACTTCCTTCACCGGGACCCACGATACCCGCGAACTCAAGCTGGTCAACTATCCGGGCAGCTCTCGCGTATCCGACTTTGAGCTTCCGCTGAAGAAAAGAGACCGAGCCCTGCTGACTTCTGATAACAGAACGGGCTGCCTCTTCAAAGAACGGATCCTTGTCATCCAGGAATCCAGCCTCATTCCCCTTCTTTTCAAGCAAGGAGGGAAGTTCATACGGTTCAGGCGGACATGGCTGCTGAGCAACCACTTCAATAAGTTTTTCAATTTCGTCAGTGGTGATGTACGCGTTCTGAATTCTGACCGGTTTCGGGGTTCCGGGTGGCAGATAAAGCATGTCACCACGACCCAAAAGCTGTTCAGCGCCGTTCATATCAAGAATGGTACGTGAGTCGGTTCTTTGCGCGGTTTGATAAGCGATCCTCGCCGGGAAGTTGGCTTTTATCACACCGGTGATAACATCCACCGAAGGGCGCTGGGTGGCGACAACAAGATGTATACCCACGGCTCTTGCCATTTGTGCCAGTCTTGCTATCGGTTCCTCAACATCCTTCCCCGCGGTTATCATAAGGTCAGCGAGCTCATCTATAACCACAACTATGTACGGCATGAACTTGTGATCAAATTCTTCCTCGTCACGCCGCTTGAAAACACCGATTTTCATTTTATTATTATAGTCAACAATGTTCCTGACACCAATATGTGAGAGCTTGTCATAGCGCATCTCCATCTCAAGCACCATGGCTTTGAGAAGAACAACTGCATTTCCCGGGGATGAGACGATGTAGTCATTAATATCGGGGGATTTTACAAGGAAGTGGTTCTTGAGGGTCTCATAAACTGAAAGTTCAACTTTTTTCGGGTCGATGATCGCGAACTTCACTTCCGTGGGATATTTTGAAAAGAGAAGTGAGGCGATGATCATGTTCACACCCACCGATTTACCGGAACCTGTGGCTCCTGCTATAAGCAGATGCGGCACCCTCGCGAGGTCATCAACAAAGGTTTGACCGGAGATCGATTTACCCAGCGCTATCGGAAGTGAATATTTGCTGTTCTTAAGATCAGGCAGAACCGATCCGGCGAGCACGATCGATGGATTATCATTCGGTATCTCAACTCCGATGGTTCCCCTTCCAGGCATCGGGGCGATAATTCTGATCCCTTTTGCCGCGAGAGCGAGAGCGATATCATTCTCAAGTGAAAGTATCTTGCTGATCTTCACACCCGGAGCTGGAACGATCTCGAAAAGGGTAACAACGGGACCAGCGGTTGTATCGATCTTCTCTATCTCAATATCAAAAAGGGCGAGCTTTTCTTTTAATCGAATCTTCTTGCTTTCAAGCTCGGCTTCTTCCGCGTAATGCCCGGAATCATCCGCTTTTATAAGAAAATCGCCGTCGGGGATACTGTAGTCGTCTGTTGAGTGCCTCTCCTCAATGGCAGGTCTTTCGACCCTGGGAGGTGGCGGCACAATTTCTGAATTCGTTTTTACAGTCGTGGTGAAAACAGGCTTCATCTTCGGTTTCGGCTCCGGAGGAGTAATATCCTGCTCAAACTGAAGTTCATCGGCATAGATCGGAGGCTGGGTGCTCTTTTCACCCTGCACCACTTTGGCGATCTTGTCCTGACTTTTTTCAAGTGAGGTTTTTCGCTCGCTCGCCCTTGCCTGGGTTTTCTCAGCGGCTTTCTCTGTGGTCTCTCTTATTTTTTCCGCGCCTGACTGAATGGCATCCTTCCCCTTGTCAGCGATGAAAAGGAAGAACCTGTCGATCTTAAGATCAAATGTGATAATGAGAACAGTAACTATCAGTACAAGAAAAACAGCGACGGCACCAATTCCGCCAAGAAATTTGTAGGCAAGTGCTCCAACAGTTTTCCCCATCCCACCCGAAAGTATAACGGAAGTGTCTTCGCTAATGAACTGAAGGGCGTATATGGTACCCCAAAATGAGGCAAGTATAAAGGCCGAGCCAAGAAGGATATTGGTTATATAGATCAGGCGGCGATGGTG
>JAEYUD010000240.1 GCA_023433685.1 Bacteroidota bacterium | reverse complement strand
GCCCATACACTTCCCTATGATGTGTCATTACCTGAACTCTACTCTGCCATAAGGGTTCTCGCGCAGGTTTGTTGTCATTTTACAAACGCTCTCATTCCCCAAAAGGTACTGAATCTTTATCTTGGTCAGAGTATAATTGACCTGCGACATAGAGCGGTTCAGCAGAAGGAGATGACGGGAAAGATATCTGCAGTAATTATCTATACCAAGTGGAAAAAGGTCAATGGCATAGTGCCTGATCATATCGATCTTATCTGTAGATCGGATGATGAGGGAGAGTTTACCGTACGGATCTATAAAACCACTCCCACTCCTGAGGGGTGGCGTCAGCCCCCGCGCAGTTTGTACCATTGGGCTCCATTCATCCCCGAATACACGAGGGTTAATTTCTTCAATCTATTGCGGGATCCCAGAAATCCAACCTGGTACTCCCTTGATTATGATAAGTCGATGATAGTTCTCGAACCCGATTTTTTGCTTGAAGCAAAGGAAACGGGATCGATATTCGACAATGAGGGGACACAGCCCTACTACTATCTTATCGAGAAACTTCTTCCCATTGAATTCACTGCCTCAATGTTTCGTGGAAACATCATTAATAATCTGCTCGATAAATTTATTACCGACGGGGATCTTGATCCTGACGAAACATTCGAAAATATTGTAAATTCTGATCTGATAACATCTTACACACTTCGGTCAGAGCTTCCGGTAATAAAAGAGAGGGTGATGACTGAGCACCTGCCGAAGATAAAGAGCAATCTTAACAAGATAAAAGGTGAAGAGGAGGAGTGTTCCGTACTTACAGAACCAACTTTTTACTCTAATGAATTTGGGTTAACGGGACGGCTCGACGTTCTTCAGGTATCGGGCAAAGACCCCAACAGGAAAAATGTGATCGAGTTAAAATCCGGAGTTGTTCCCAAATACGGTGTCTGGAAAAATGAGGAAATGCAGGTTACCGCGTACAATATGCTGCTCTCTTCAGTTTATGGAAATGCAAGACGCGGAGACAGTTCAGTTTTCTACAGCTGTGCGCCGCACGGACAGAATTTCAGAAACGTACCTGTGATGTCAAAAAAGAGTATTGAGTTTCTCATCGGGCGTAACGAGATATTTCTTGTGCTGAAGCTCATCAGGGACAATGATGACAGGATATTCAAAAGACTCTCAAAATTTGATCCCTCACATTTCCCGAATTACAAACTGAAGAATGTAACCCGCTTCAGAAATGCCTACAATTCCGCCACTGAAATAGAGCGGAAATACTATCGTGAATGTGTTTCTTTCATGTTTAAGGAGCTGTTCGACAGCAAGATATCCGCGAACGACAGTGAAGGTCCCGATGGAAGTTTTGCCGCTCTTTGGCGACAACAACCCACAATAAAGGAAGAATTTTTCTACAGCCTGATCAGGGGTCTTGAATTTGAACGTGTTGATGAAAAAAGCGGTCAATTTATATTCAGCAGAAAGATTTTGAAAACCGCGCGGTTCCGTGAAGGTGATCAGATAATTCTTTACCCGTATACTGAAACCCTTGAGCCACTGAAGCGGGAAATATTGAAGGGTGCCATTCGCTCAATAAGCAATCAGTATATCGGACTCGAACTCTACAACGAGAAACTTGATCCAACCATCTTTACGAGGGAAAAATATTTCGCCATCGAACCGGATTTCAGGGATTCCAACATTATCAATGTCATAAAATCGGCATTTGACTTCCTCGAGGCGGTAAAAGAGAAAAAGGAATTGTTGCTCGGGATTCGCGAACCCGCTCTTACGGAATTTCCTTCACCGATGGTCGGGGGTCTTGAACCAAGTCAGAGGGAAGCAGTTGAAAAAGCACTCATCGCGCGCGACTATTACCTGCTGCAGGGTCCTCCCGGAACGGGAAAGACCTCTAAAGTATTGATGACCATCGTGCGTAACATTCTTGCAGACCCTTCAAATGGTACGGTTACTATACTTGCTTTTACCAACAAAGCAATAATGGATGTGAACAGCAGGCTGAAAGGGGCGGGGATCGACTATCTTTTCAACAGTTCGCGGGATGACGACAACGCCTCTCTCAGGAATCTTGTAAGGCATCACGATCTTGACAGCTTTGGTGAATTTGTCAGATCACTCAGGGTTGTCACATCAACCGTTGCATCGTTCGTTAAACAGGCAGAACAACTGAAACCATTGTTTGATTTTGACACACTGATCGTCGACGAGGCAAGTCAGCTTCTTGAACCTTCTCTCGCCGGTATTCTCGTTAAATTTAAGAAATTCATTCTTATAGGTGATCAGAATCAGTTGCCGGCTGTTACGGTTCAAAGTGAATCAACGACGACCACAAAAATTCCTGAATTAATTGACCTTGGATTTAGTGACATGAAAATGTCACTTTTCGAGCGGATGTTCAACCGTGCAGTATCCATGGGTTGGAAGCACGCCTATGGCACACTACGCGAACAATTCAGAATGGATAGAAGCATAATGGACCTCATCAATCATTATTATCACGGAAAATTGAGCTGTGCAGATAGCTCAAAAATGCCGCTTGAGCTTCTTTATCCTGTTCAATCTGATTCACCACTTCACAGCTTGCTTACATCTTCACGTCTGATTTTCATCGAAACGCCATTAGTGAAAACAGGCAAACTGAATGAAGACGAAGCCACTTCTGTCTCCATGCTTGTACAGGCGATGATCTCTTCAGGTGCAACAGTTGATGACATTGGGGTTATCACCCCGTGGCGCGCGCAGATCGCCGCCATCAACCAGCAACTTGAAGCAGTGGGAATAACCGGAATTCCTGTTGACACTGTAGAGCGTTTTCAGGGTAGTGAGAACAGGGTGATCATCTATTCGACTTCGGTTTCAACATCTTATCACGTACAGAAACTCTCCTCAATCGGTTCAAACAAGGATGTGGAGAAGGAGGTGGAAGTAGACCGAAAACTGAATGTGGTTATAAGCCGTGCCAAAGAGCAGTTTATAATACTGGGTTCACTTCCGGTACTTAAAACCTCTCTTCATTATAAACGTCTTGCTGAAACCATAATGGAACATGGTGTTTACGTAACTTCGCAGGAGAGGCACAGAATTTTTGGAACATGATCACTCCGGGATGAGTAAAACCTTCATTAATAACTAATAAAGGATAATTATGCTCAAGACCGGAATGATCCTCTGGTTCGGACTGATGCTGGCATCCACAGCCTTCGGACAGGAAGTGCTGACTTCAAGCCGGAACCTGGCCGGTGTGGTATCACCATATAAAACAGATTTTCAATCGGCCTACTCAAGTTCGAACGATGCCCTAAAAAAAATTGCTTCGCTCATTGAATCAGGCAGAAAGAAAAAGAACGTACAGACACTTCTGAGTGCCTCCCTCATTCTTTTCCTCGAAGAAAAAACCACCGGAGAAAAAGCTTCGATAACGGGTCTTTCACTTCTTAAAGAAGCCACAGAACTGGCACTCCGTTCGAGGAACAAAGACCTTATAAAACTGGTCGCACTCTACTGGGACGACCCCGCGTTCGGGAATGATCAAAAATATGCCTTCGAACTTACATACGATGAATAAAAACTCCTTTGATGTTAGTGAAAAAAATGATAATTTAAGGTGGAACTTATATCATTTGGCAAATTTGCCTTTTTGTTCCGTGATCTTTTACAATTGTGAAACAGGTCACATCAATCGAATTTAGAGCCGGCAGGCAGGAACAACACCTCCGGTAGTGAAGTTAAAGCCACAGAATCAATAATCAATTTAACACTATTAATCACAATCAACCATCATCAACAAAGGAACAACAATGAAGATCGCAAACAGATTTTTCGCTTTTGTTTTCGCAGCTCTGCTTTTAACAAGCTTCACTGGCCTCGCCCAGACAAAAACCGAGGTTATAAAAACCCCCTCGAAAATGGCTGCAAATGTTATTAACGTCAACAAGATCGACTTCAAGACCGAGTTCGGTTCATCAAACAGCGCACTCTCGAAACTGGGTGAGCTCATCAGCGATGGTAGAAGAGATGGCGACGTTAAAGCTCTTGTTTCAGCTGCCATGATCCTTTTCCTCGAAGAAAACGCGACAGGAAAGAAAGCCGCTATCACCGGCAAGGAACTTTTGAACGAAGCCACTGAAAAAGCAAAGTCCCAGAAGGACTATCAGGCCCTTCTCGCTTGCTCAGATGCCTGGGGTGCCAAAACCCTCGGTAACGACGCTGCAAAATCAACCGAACTTGCAAAGGCTGCTGCTCAGGCTAAAGCTGACAAGTCAAAAGGTTTAAGAGGTCCTGGAGCAAAAGAGTGCTCACTCCAGATCGAAAACTACTCACAGTACAAGATTCACATCTATGTAGACGATGTTTACATGGGTTCTGTTGAACCGGGATACTACCTCAAGTTTGTCGAAGTGGGTTCAGGTACAACAAAGCTTTATGCTGAAACCGACTACGTTAAAGATCCCAACTCAGGAGAAGACACTTACTTCTACTGGCAGGGTGAGATCAACCTGAAAGCTTACAAGGATGACAAGCCCGACTTCACCTGGCAGCTCCAGTAAAATCAGCAAAGTTCATTTCAAAAAAAGCCGGTCAGAGATGTCCGGCTTTTTTTTTAGGTATTAGGTATCAGGTATCAGGTATTAGGTACAGACTGATAAACGTCGCACCCCGGAACCCAATCCGCCGCAGGCGGATCACATTTCACATTTTCAATTCACTCCACACTCTACACTCTAAACTAATCACCCCACCCCAGACCCCACACCCCACACCCCACACCCCAAACC
>JAEYUD010000232.1 GCA_023433685.1 Bacteroidota bacterium | reverse complement strand
TACTTCTTTTACCGACTTTAACCGCGGTATCAAATATCCTTCGCATTACCGTGCCGGAGAAATTCATATCGATCGAAAGCTGAAATGCCTCTTTCATCTGACCATGGATCTGCGAATCACCCAAAATCAAAGAATCGATTCCTGAGGTCACGGAAAATATATGTTTTATGGCTCCACACGAGAAGAAGTTCAGAAAATTCTTGTTCCCCAGACCGTCGATCTTTTTGAAATCAAGAAGCGCGTTCTGAACTTTTGCAATGTTGAGATCGTTTTCCATCGGAAGGCCAAATATCTCTGTGCGGTTACAAGTCGATATGACAAAACCGTCGGTAAGATATTCACGCCTCAGAATGTCGATAAATCCGGTTATCTCGTTCTTCGAAAGATGAAGTGCTTCTCGCTGTTCTATTGAAGCAGTGTGGTGATTTATTGATGTACCAATAAGATTCATATAGCATCTCCGGTAGTACCGGGCAATTCAAATTCTATTTTTTAAACTGGTGAAAAGATGAACCCATTATGCCTGTGGCGGCAAGGGCAATAATCGCGACAACAAAACCCGCGATAGAAAATATCATCAACTTTTTACCGTATAAACCGGATGTGAACCTTACCACTATTCCGGAACCGTAAATGAGCCAGACTGCCCCTGTCATGAGAAGTTTGGGATCAAGAAGGCTGTAGTCCGGGAAGGCCTGTGGCAGCCAGACTGTGCCTATAACTATGGCAATTGTCAGTAGCGCGAAGCCGACATAGATCGAATTAACAGAAAGCCTTTCGAGCATTTCAAGGCTCGGAAGCCTGTTAAAGATCAATCCAAACTGGTTAAGCTTGATCCGTTTGTATTGAACAGTGAACAGCAATGAGTAAACTGCTGATATGGTTATTCCCGCGTACCCTAAAAGCGCGGAAACAACATGGAGACCGAGCAACCTGTTGCGCAACACTTCCGGCACATCCACAAGATCCTCGATGAACAGTGTGGAGATCGTTTGAAATATCAGAGAGATCACAATAATGAAAGCCCCGGTCGCCCTGATATCCGAAGACAGTTCTATCAGGAAATATGAGAACGCGAGCGAAAACGCCAGCACTGTAAATATCTCAAACTTTGTGGTTATCGGAGGATGGTCAAAATGGATCGTCCAGAACAGCAGATATGCTGTGTGAATTATCAGTGTCACAAACAGAAATACACGTTTCACGTTGTGCAGCGAGGCTTTATCTTTGTAAAAATCTACCAGATAAACCGCAAAAATTACCGCGTACAGAAGCGGCAGGGTTATGTTCAGAAGTTTTATTGTTTCCAGCATCGGATTTTATTTTTTTTCTGTAGCAAATATATGAAAAATCCCTTAGAAATGGGTTTGTTGATATACTACTATTTATTAAATTTACGATCTATTTCAACAAATATTTTTTTAATTTAGCACCTAAAATAACTGTTATTTCTTAAAAAATTCAACCAAAAAGATAACCGGAAATAAGATGAAAAAAGCAGCTTTAGCCATATTGGCGATCGCCTTCCTGTTCGCGGGATGCGGTAAAGAAGAACCAAAAAAACCAGAAGCACCGGGCGCGGCCAATGTAAGAGGCGGCAAGGTACTTGAAATAATACAGACAACCACTTACACTTACGCCAAACTTGAAGAAGAAGGCAAAGGTGAGATCTGGATCGCGGTTCCAAAGATCGATGTTAAAGAAGGTGAAAACATCTTCTTTACCCAGTCAATGGAAATGAAAAACTTTGAAGGCAAGGAAGCCGGAAAAACTTTTGAAACCATTCTTTTCGTTCAAGATCCTGCCAAAGACAAAGCCACCTTCGGCGGTCAGGCCGGCGGACCAAGCGATATCCCAAAAGATTTCAAGCACCCTGATCAGGAAACCGCTCCTAAAGAAGATGTAAAAATTGAAAAAGCTGCCGGTGGCGTTACTGTTGCCGATATCTTCACAAAGAAAAATGAGCTCAAAGATAAAACCGTGAAGATCCGTGGAAAAGTTACCAAGGTTAACGCCGGTATCATGAACACCAACTGGATACACATCCAGGATGGTACATCAGCCGGAAATGACTTCGATCTGACAATAACCTCCGCTGAAGTTCCCCAGATCGGACAGACTATCCTTATCGAAGGTAAACTTTCCGTCGATAAAGATTTTGGCGCCGGCTACAAATACAATGTTATTGTAGAAGAAGCCAAGATACTTGAGAAAAAGTAAGTTCCGGTGGTTAATGAACAGAGTTTAAGTGACCTGTACCATTCAACCCTTCTGAAAATTAAAGGCTGCCTCAAAAGGGCAGCCTTTTTTATTTTAAAACAAGAAAGCCGGATCCGGGATCCGGCTTTAACTATAAACTTTCGCGGGATCAGTTTGCCACTTCCGGTTGCATGTCTTCCGGTCTCGTTGTAAACCTTACCATGAGAGGATTTTTCCCATCCTGACCCTTGATCTCAAGTTTCGAGGTGGCGAGAAGTACAATTTCGCCAGGTTTGACTGATTCGATCGAAAAAACGCAATTCTGGGTTTCCTTCATTTTGTCAGGTATTTTGTACCCCTCAAAAGTGCTCTTTCCAGTGGTTTTATACCAGTTTTGAGCGTCTGCCACAACTTCATAAAGTTCTGAAGCCATCAGATTGTAGTATTCAAACATTTTCTGTTCCGACAAGGCATTGTGATCAACCTCGATCTTCGGAAAACCAAATTCCGGACTGGAAGCAAACAGTTGAGGGTTATCGTATACCCCTATGAACGCCTCTTTTTTACCCCCTCTTGTGTCCAACAAAACACTCAATGGAATAAGTACGAACGATCCCGTACCCTGTGGATCAACTTTGTAGTGGGCTGAACGGTATGAAATTCCCGGATCACCGTTCACAACCTTTACTTCCTGAAAAATGGTGGAAGTGAAGCCCTGAAAATTCTTGAATGATCTTTCGTTCTTGAAGACTAATTTAACAAGGTACGGTTCATTTTTCTCGAGATAGAAAAACTTCAGATCAACGAGATTGCCTACAGAAGTTTCAAATGTTCTGAAATTAACTATCGCCGAGTCAAAAGTAAATTTCTTGTCTGTTATTACCGGTTTCGTGGCGGTCTTTAATTTCTGTACAGATGAAGGGGCATCATATTTGGCGAAAGGATCAACTGTTTCACCCTTGAGCTGAAACAGAAGCCGGCCTTCAGAGGTTTTTACGAGAAAATCACCCAATTGCGAAAATGCAGTTGATGAAAAAAGGGCAAGGAACAGAAAAACATACAATTTGCGGATCATTCTTTTCGTTCTTCTTATTAATTATTTATAAAAACATAAACTTTAATTTATGCAGTTTATGCGGGATATCAAAGGCAAGAGTAAGGCTCATATCATCTGAATCCATTTTTTAATTGATACATCAGATTAATACTCAAAGAAAATTATTACTGATGGAACTGATCACACTAACAATAGCCTTTCTTATTGGTCTAACCCTCGGCTTAACAGGCGCCGGGGGCTCAATTCTCGCCGTACCGGTGTTTACATATCTTTTAGGGTATGATGTGGTGACCGCTACAACCTATTCACTCTTTGTGGTTGGAGTTACATCAGTTGCAGGCGCGTATAAAAATTACAGATCGGGCAATATTGATCTTAAACCCGCGCTCTATTTTGCCATCCCTTCTCTTTTAATGGTTGTTCTTACCCGTGGACTTCTTGTTCCACTTCTTCCTGAAGTTATCGTAAAACTTCAATGGTTTACACTCCACAGACAAAATCTTATGATGGGTTTATTCGCTGTTTTAATTCTTTACGCGGGCACAAGGATGATTTTGTCGAGCTCAACAGACAGTGCAAGGAGTGATCAGGAAATTAACGCGCAAAACAGGCTTTTGCTGCAGGGGGCGGTTCTTGGTACGGTAATGGGATTTCTCGGAGCCGGCGGTGGATTTATGATAGTTCCCGTTTTGGTGCTGTTCGCGGGGATGGATATGAAAAAAGCAATTGGCACTTCCCTGCTCATCATATCCGTGAACGCGCTGAGTGGATTTGTTGCAGGAATGGGTGCTTTAAGTGAGATCGACTGGGCAGTACTGATCAAATTTTCAGCACTCATGATAGCCGGAATTATTGCCGGAGGATACTACACCACAAAGATCAATTCCACACTCCTGAAAAAAGGTTTTGGAGTTTTTATCCTGTTTGTGGCTGCCTACATAGTTCTTAAAGAGTTTTTTATATAAATAAAATGGAATAAAAATCATGTTCAGCAAATTGTTTGGAGGCGGTGCGGTTAAAAACCTTGATGCCGCCGGGTTTCACGATGGATTCAAAAACGATCCCAACGCGGTTCTTCTTGATGTAAGAACCTCAGGCGAGTTCGCAATGGGATACATTCCGGGTGCAAAACTTATCGATCTTATGTCACCCGATTTCATGGGGCAAATAGGAAAGCTCGACAAATCAAAGAGTTACTACCTTTACTGCAGAAGTGGCAACCGCAGCTATCAGGCTGGTGTCATGATGCACAAGGCCGGGTTTGAAAAGGTGTTCAACCTTTCCGGTGGCATAATGAGTTGGAAATATGAAATTAAACGATAGGAACTGAGATAATGTTTTTTAAGAATATTTATGAACCGGGCCTTGCTCACGCGAGTTACATGGTAGGTTGTCAGAAAACGGGTGAGGCACTCGTTATCGACCCCAAAAGAGATATTGAAGACTATATTAAAATAGCGGAAGCGGAAAAACTCCGCATAACACATATTGCCGAAACACACATCCATGCTGACTTCCTGTCAGGTTCAAGGGAACTCGCTGAACTGACCGGCGCGAAGCTATATCTCAGTGATGAGGGTGGTGCAGAGTGGCAGTACAGTTTCCCTCATACCGGACTGAAGGATAAAGATTCGTTCATGGT
The DNA here is from genome assembly GCA_023433685.1 of Bacteroidota bacterium. Classification (GTDB taxonomy): domain Bacteria; phylum Bacteroidota; class Ignavibacteria; order Ignavibacteriales; family Ignavibacteriaceae; genus UTCHB3. The sequence continues at coordinate 1,965 of JAEYUD010000232.1, read as the reverse complement.
AGGCAACCTTAAACTCGAAGTGATGCACTCACCGGGACACACTCCTGAACATATTTCATTTATTCTCACTGATACACCGGCTTCTCCGCACCCGGTGATGATCTTCACCGGTGATTTCGTTTTCGTAGGCGACGTTGGCAGACCCGACCTTCTCGAAAAAGCTGCCGGGATCAGCGGCACTTCGGTTACCGGCGCGCGCCAAATGTTTAATTCACTCAAAAAGTTCAGAGCTCTTCCTGATCATATTCAAGTATGGCCCGCTCATGGCGCCGGCTCTGCCTGCGGAAAGGCGCTCGGTGCCGTACCAAGCTCGACCGTGGGCTATGAAAAACTTGTGAATTGGGCACTTCAGATAAACGACGAGGAAAAGTTCATCGAGGCACTGCTCGAGGGACAACCTGAACCGCCGAAGTACTTCGCGATGATGAAAAAGCTTAATAAAACTGATCGTCCCCTCCTTACTTCAGTACCAAAGCCAAGGAAGCTACATACCGAAGGACTTATTGAAGCGATGGAAAATGGTGTTCACGTTGTTGATACCAGAAACAAGATTTCTTTCTCGGGAGGTCACATCCCCGGAAGCATCAACATCCAGGACAATTCAGCTTTCAGTACCTGGGCGGGATGGATACTTAATTATCAGGATCCATTCATTCTCATCGCGCCTTCGCACAGGGTTGAAGCTCTGACTAAAGCGCTGATCAGGATCGGATTAGATAACATTTATGGCTACCTGGATGATATTGAAGAGGTTTCCGGGAGCGGTATTGAGCTCGAAACACTGAATCAATTTGGTTGTAACGACCTTTTGGCTCACAAAGATGATTCCTTCGTGCTTGATGTAAGAAATGAGTCCGAGAGGAAACTTGCCCGAATTGAAGGCTCACACCATATTTTCGCTGGATATCTCACTGATCACGTGGAATCTCTTCCATCGGATAAAACCATTGTGGTTCATTGCGCGGGTGGAGACAGATCAGCAATTGCAGCGAGTCTTCTGCTTTCGATGGGATTCAATAACGTTGCCAATCTTACAGGCGGCATCAATGCCTGGATTCAAAACGGACACCCTGTCATATCCGGTTAATACAAACACTGCTTTAATTTGATTCATAAAGGATCAGCGAGGCAAAATACCCGCTGATCCTTTTTTCGTTCTACTTTCTTTGGTATACCACACCGAGGCTTAATTCCGAGTTTTGCGGCTTCGAGAGAATAATACCGATCTGTGATCCTTGTTTGTCATTCCAGTCAGCAGTGAAAATCTTGTTTCCCGTTGTAACTCCTGATCCCGGCATTTTCAAGTCATCAGTTTCGGTTGAATCAAGCAGGATAACCTCATCAACCGATGGACTGCCGAGTTCTTTTACAAGCGCGCTCTTCACTGTGTTATAGGCGGCAACCGCGTCATCAGGGTCTGAGGCAGAAACCTTGAATTTTACCGTGCCGGAAAATAGGGTTCCCGATTCATCAAAAGAGTAAAACACTTCTCCCTGTTTCCCGTAGATCTCTCCGGAGTAAATCAGAACGGTTGAGTCTTCTTTTACGAGTTTGAGTTTCTCACCTTTTTTAACTTCATCGATGGTCATACCCCACTGCGCTGAACGGAACCCGGCCACTGCCGCTTCACCGGAGGTCTTATTTTCCGTAACCGGTTTTTCCTTCCCGCCACAACCGGTGAGCATAACTGTTCCAAAGATAATTAACATAGTTAAAAATGCCGTATTCAGGTGCTTCATAGCAGGTTCCTTCAGGATTGAGAAGCCGCCCACCCCCGGAGAAATACCGGAGTGTAACAGCTCGAAGTTGAAATTTCTTTTTTTAATGATTTAATCTAAGAAATTTTGGTCTTACGAAAACAGTTGGAACAATAGAACTCCCCTTTTATGTCTATCTCTTCAACCGAAGTGGAGGTATGCATTACGCAATCCCAATCGAGGCAGTGAACCAAACCAAGATTATGAC
>JAEYUD010000173.1 GCA_023433685.1 Bacteroidota bacterium | reverse complement strand
AAGGGGAGTCGAACCCCTGACCTCTTGAATGCCATTCAAGCGCTCTCCCAACTGAGCTATATCCCCGGGATTTTAGACTGCAAATATATGAATTATTTCAATTTCCGCAAAATTATTCGGTCACGGTTGCAATTTTTTCAGCACCGGTTCTCATCCTCCACATCAGGGAAACCCCGATCATCGAGAGGAAAAAGCAGGCGATCCACATCAATTTTGAGCCGAAACCTTCCATCATGAAAGCACCCGCGGCCGGTCCGATGAAAAGTGAGATATTAAAAACAAGCTGAAGAAACCCCATGTACATCCCCTTCGAGTTAGCGGGCGCGATCTCCGCAAGGTAGTTTGCCGATGCGGGTGAAAAGATCATTTCACCAAAAGTCAGTATCACTATACAGATAACCAGCATAGGGATATTCGATGAAAACGCGAACAAGCCGAATCCAATACCGGTAAGTATCCCGCCAAGAGTCAGGAGTTTCCTGTCTTCCCAGTCAACCATCGCGTTGTTGAGCGGCACTTCAAGAAAAATTATCATTAGTGTATTAACCAGGAACAGAGCACCAATTACTGGCTCCGGAAATTTGAGTTCGTTCACCACATAAAGCGAAATGGTGCTGATCTGAGAGAAAAAAACAATATAAACCGGCGAGAGAGCGATCACATAATAAATGAGTCTTGGGTCTTTGAATGGATTGGCTTTTTCAATGCCACCCGTCTCCATGCTTGATTCCCTTTCGGCCCTTCGTTCCTTCTCCTCTTTTGAGAGGGTGGTGAAGAGGAGAAACCCGAGCGCGGAAAGCGATGTCATCCCATCAAAAATGAACATCCAATGGTAGTCGAACATGATCAGAAAGCCACCGAGAAGGGGTCCGATGCTGAACCCAAGATTAATTGCCAATCTGTTCAAGGCGAAAGCAATTTTCCTGTCTTCCGGCTTTACAATCTCAGATATCAGGGCGAGATTCGCTGGTCTGAACGCTTCGCTCACCCATGAAAGCACAAGGGTAAGCACAATTATCATCCAAAACTCATGAAAGAACGGGAAGAGGAAGAGTACAAAAGAGCTTAACAGCAACGAAAGCTTCATTATCGGAAGATTGCCGAACCTGTCGGCAAGTTTTCCCACCACGGGTCCCGCTGCAAGCGAACCGATTCCATACGCGGAAAGGACGTAGCCGGCATAATCGATACTGTAGCCCTGATACTTGGTCAGGTATATCGCAAGAAATGTCAGGAACATTGATCCGGCACGGTTGATGAACGTGGCGAAAGATACCGCCCACATGCTCTTTGGCATCCGGGCGAGTGAACTCCAGGGATTTATTTTCCGAAGTACCGGCTTTATTTTTTTAGAGACCAAATTCCGAGATCAGTAAAGTTAAAATTGTTATAGCAGCTGAACCGAGCTCAAGTTCCCTGTGATCGACTGCAGTGAATAGATCATTCGCGGAATGATGGTAGGTGAAGTACCTCTGACTGTCGGGAACGTACCCGATCAGTGCCTTTGAATTTTTTATTTGGGAAATGTCGGCGCCACTTCCCCCTTTCTTGAACCACTCTATCCCGGTTCTGCTGAAATAAGGAAGCCACTTCTCCATTTTTGCAAGAACTTCAGGAGTCGCGTCAACGCTGAAACCGCGCGGAGTGAACCCACCCCTGTCTGATTCAATCGCCGCGATGTCAATTGCAGGCTCCTCCTCCGCGAATTTCCCATAACCGCGTCCGCCGGCAAGTCCATTTTCTTCATTCGCGAAAAGTACCATTCTAACTGTTCTTTTGGGCTTGAAACCTGTTTTTTTGATCAGTTGCAGAACTTCGAGCGACTGTACAACCCCGGCTCCATCATCATGAGCCCCTTCACCCACATCCCACGAGTCGAGATGCCCCCCTACAACTATCACTTCGCCCGGGAATTCAGTTCCTCTGATTTCGGCTATAATATTTTTTACCGGAGCGGGCTCTTCAGTCCGGCAATTCATCTCGAATTCAAAGAGCTGTTTCTTTCCTGAACCCTTCGATTCCGCGAGTAATCTGCTTAATCTTACCGCGCTTTGCACTCCAAGTGCCCCGGCAGGGATTTTTGGAATTGTATCAAGATACCGGAGAGTTCCGGTATGCGTGACATCATCATAATTGGAAGCAATTGATCTGATCAGCACTCCCACGGCTCCATAAGCGGCAGCCCTGATCGCGCCGTTAACCCTGTAATTCACCGCGGGACCGTATGACTCAAACGATTCGTAAACATTCTGCGGAAAAGCGAAGTTGTAAAAAACTATTTTCCCTTTTACAGCATCTTTAAACTTCTCAAGTTCTCCAAAATCTCCCACCTCGAGAACTTCAGCTTTTATCACACCCCCGGTACCGTTTGAACCACCCAAAGCAAGAACTGAAAATCTTTCACCTTTGTTACCTTCGAATCGGGCAATATCCCCCCGTTTCCAGTTATTTGTCGTGAAGGTTTGAGTGTAAACGGTATCGAAACCCAAAGTTTCAAGTTTATCAAGAAGAAAGCTTTCAGCTTTTACGAGGTTTTTGCTTCCCGAGAGCCTTGGGCCTATCCGGCAAAGTTCTCTGAGTAAATTGTACCCAAAGGTATCCTGAAGGGCAGTCCTGGTAATGTTCAGAAGTTTTTGATGAAAGATTGAATCGATCTGTGCTTCCAGTGTTGTGGAGGCGATCACGAGAACGAGGAGCAAGAATTTAAGTGGTTTGTTCACGGGCAGTAAAATTAAACAAGGAAATTTTTAATTTACGGAATTACCGGCTTTCAATGCAAGCACATTCTTTTGCATGTGATGTATCAGCATTGAAGCGGTTATACCGAAATATCAGATGTGTTTATTCATGATTCTCTTTGCAGTAAATAATACTTTTACTACATTATAACCGTGTAGAATAAATTTTTTTAATCGATTAAAATCACGTTTTTATCGAGCATTATTACCTTTTTAACGAGTTTTTTAATCACCTCATTAAGGAAAAAGTTATGAACTATCCCCGGATATTCCGGTCGTTGCTGATCTTATTATTAGCATCATCCGGACTGTTCGCTCAGAACGGGGGCACGGCCCTTGGTTTTGACGGAGTGGATGATTTCCTTTTAACAAAGGCGGGTTCAGGTTCTGGTCTTGATTTTTCAGGCGCCAGCAACTTGACCGTCTCGTTATGGATATATCCCAACGATCCTCTCTCCCCGGTTCCTCAACAGCTGTTTCACAAAGAACATTCCGGCGGTCTTACCGTTCAATACAACCTTTATATGGTTGATGGAGTGTTATGTGCCAGAATTGACCGGTTTACCATAGGAAACCACTTCCTGATTGGTCCCTCACCAATAATTACCCAGTCAAAGTGGTATTACGTCTCCCTTGTAAAATCGGGGAGCTCGTTCAGTATATTTGTTGATGGTGTGCTCTACGCTTCGAGCACTATCCCTGCTGCTCAGCTCGCGGCTTCCACCTCAACAAGTGATATCTTCTTTGGCAGGCACGGTGATTTTCCCGGCACTCAGTATTTCAACGGGAAAATGGACGAGATCAAGATCTGGAACGTGGGCCGTCAGCCGAATGAAATCCGTCGTGACATGTACGCGACAGAAAACAGCTCCACCACAGGTCTCCTTCTTTATCTTCCATTGAACGAGGGATCAGGCCAGTCACCCGCTGATCTTGGGGTGGCGCCTGCCAATGTGGTTACACTCGGTGCTCTCGCCTCAGTTGAAGCCACTGACCCAACATGGGTTGTTTCAGGTGCCTTGGCAGGTCCGCGTAACGCCCTTCGGTTGGATGGGGTCGATGAAAACGGATCGGCTTCAGGATTGGTTCTCAATTCCACTGACCTTACCGTTGAGTTTTGGGCTAAGGCCAATGCAGGTCCCGGACAGAAACTCGTTCTGGGTCAAGGATCACTCTCGACAAACAATTACCTTCAGATCGGGTTTAGATCACCCTCATTGATTTCAAATCCTAACGGGTTTTTCATGGGATTCTTCAACAACGATCTGGATGCCACTGTTGGCGCTACTGATACTGAATGGCATCATTATGCTGCAACATACAACAGAACCACTGGTGAGCGGAAACTTTACAGAAATGGTGTTCTGATCGCGCAAGATGTGGCCTCTGCCCCTCTCGGTTCGTCAGGTACACTCTACCTTGGTTCTTCGATCGTGAACACCGAATACTTTAATGGTGATCTTGATGAACTTAGGATCTGGCATTCGGTCAGAACACAGGAACAGATCGTCGCCAACATGAACAGATCCCTGGAATCCAACGAATCAGGGCTTTACGCGTATTACAGATTCGATAACTCTCCTGACGCGAGTCAGACACAGGTTCCCAATCTTGCTTCGAACACATCTAATATGACTCTCTCCAATGTTGAGGGTGCAAACGACTTTGTTACATCGAGTGCCTTCCATACATGGATCGGTGGGGTGGATAACCAGACAACCAATCCTTCAAACTGGAGCACGGGTTTAACACCTTCAAACAACGACAACGTTGGTTTTGATGTGTCTACCGCCCTTACGATCCCGGCGAATATAATGTCAACGTCAGTCTTTAGGAATGTAACTTTCACCGCTGCCGGTACAACTCTTCAGGGTAGCCTTGGTATCCTCGGCAACCTCGGACTTGCAGTGCCGTTCGATTTCGGTGGGAACATGGTTTCGGTAAGTATGGTTGGCAGACTTAACGAAACAGGGTCGAACATCGCCTCAAACGGTGATTTCCTTTCGAGCAGAAACATCAACGCTCCTGATAACGAGAATATCGCCGGATTTGGTGCCTCACTCACGAGTGCCTCAAACCTCGGTGTTACAATGGTCAAAAGATCGCACACAGCGCAAACTATCGGATCAGGATCGGGTATTAAGAGAAGTTACTCTTTCTCCCCCACGACCAATTCAGGACTAAACGCCACTCTTGTTCTGCGCTATGATGATTCTGAACTGAATGGAAACACCGAATCTGCTTTACGTTTTGTGAAGTCCACTAATAATGGCGCAACATGGTCACTCATAAACGGGACTCACAATACCACAGACAATACTTTCACCATCACAGGTGAAAACTCACTCGGGTTTTACACTGCATACACTTACGTGGCACCGGTGATCAATCTGGTCTCTCCGGCAAGCGCGGCTACAGGTCAGACACTTACCCCGACGCTTGGATGGACTGTATCAGGTGGTGTATCACCTTACAATGTCACCGTAAAAATTTACTCCAATGCGGCAATGACCACGTTGGTGCACTCTGCCGATATTGGCCCGGTACTTACATACAACGTCCCCGGTGGTATTTTGATCAACAATACCAAATACTGGTGGAAGATCGAAGTTACTGACGGTGTGAGCGGAGTTACCTCCTCTTCATCAAGAACGTTCACCAC
>JAEYUD010000168.1 GCA_023433685.1 Bacteroidota bacterium | reverse complement strand
CATTTACGGCTACCCCATAGATGGTGGTCTGGTTGATGGGCCCCTATATGCAACGATCTACTCAAAACTGATCGGCATCCACCTCGGAGAACCTGACGAGTACGAACGGTTTCAACCCGGACGAATTGTCTATCATGACGACTGGGGCGACTACTCAACCAACGAACCCACCCACGACGGTACCGCCGGACTGGCTGTGTATTTAAGTTCCTTATTTAAAACCGCGGAGAATGAAGTTCCAAAAACCGCAGAGGACGCAAAGGAAGATTCCGTCAAATCCCCAAAATCCGCCAAATCCTGCTCCGCCGCGGCGGAATCGGCGTCATCTCCCAAAGGGACAGGCGCGGTCTATCCAAATCCGTGGAAATCCGCGTCATCCGCGTCATCTCCCAAAGGGACAGGCGCGGTCAATTCCACCTTTTCACACGGTGCACTGATTCGATTAGACAGCACAAAGAAAGAAATAGCACTCGTTTTCACTGCGCATGAGTTCGCTGACGGCTACGAAACCATCACCAAAACCCTCGACAAATTCAACGCGAAAGGCAACTTCTTCTTCACGGGCGATTTTTACCGAAACCCTGCTTTTGCAGGTATTATCGCCGATCTAAAAGCCAAGGGCCACTACCTCGGTGCTCACTCCGACAGGCATATTCTCTACAATTCATGGGAAAAGCGGGATTCAACACTTGTGACACGGCAACAGTTCGAAAATGATGTTATCGATAACTACAAAGAAATGCTTCGGTTTGGAATCACCAAAGATGATGCACCCCTCTACCTTCCACCATTTGAGTGGTACAACCAGGAGATCGCGTCATGGACTGAAGGTCTTGGCCTCAAATTGATCAATTTTACCCCCGGCACACGTTCAAATCAGGACTGGACGATTCCCTCCGGAGCCTATTATTTCTCTTCCGACTCGATCTATAACTCGATCACACGGTTCGAGGAAAGCACCTCTTCGGGACTGAGCGGCTTCCTTCTTCTCACCCATTTTGGAACTCATCCGGAGAGAACAGATAAATTTTACTTAAAACTTGAAGAACTTTTGTTGTACTTGAAGGAAAAAGGTTATAATTTTGTCAGACTGTAATTCATTTCTTCTCTTCATTATATCCGGGATCTAAATGGAAATAATTTCGATCATCGAAAGCGCTATAGCCGCGGCGAGCGGATTTCTTTGGGGATGGCCACTGATAATTCTTTTATTCGGCACGCATCTTTATCTCACTTTCCGCACAGGGTTCATTCAAAAACACCTTTTTAAGGCGATAAAGATATCGTTTCAGAAGGATGAGGGTGCCGAGGGTGATGTGAGTCAGTTTGGAGCCCTTGCAACCGCGCTTGCCGCCACCATCGGGACCGGAAATATCGTCGGTGTTGCAACTGCTATTGTTGCCGGCGGTCCAGGAGCCGTTCTCTGGATGTGGTTAACAGGTATTTTCGGCATCGCGACCAAATATTCCGAAGCCCTCCTCTCAGTGAAATACAGGGTGCAAACGGGATCAGGCTTCGCCGGCGGTCCGATGTATGTATTGGAGAGAGGTCTCAATATGAAGTGGCTGGGTGTGATCTTCGCGGCACTCACAGCTGTGGCTGCTTTTGGAATTGGCAATATGGTTCAGGCGAACTCGATCGCTCATCTTAGTCAGGATACCCTCGGGCTCAACCCCCACATCGCCGGTATAATAATGGCAGTACTGACCGCGCTCGTAATCCTGGGTGGCATCAAGTCGATAGCGCGGGTTTGCGAAGCACTCGTACCGTTCATGGCGATTATTTATATAATCGGAACCGTTACTCTCCTGATCCTCAATTTTTCAAGTCTCGGACACACCATCTCGTTGATATTTGAATCCGCGTTCTCCGGAAGTGCTGCCCTGGGTGGATTCGCCGGTGCCGCGATGAAAGAAGTGGTGAAAGCCGGTGTGTCGCGAGGTTTGTTCAGTAACGAGTCAGGCCTCGGAAGCGCGCCGATTGTTGCCGCGGCTGCAAGGACAAAGAATCCCGTTAGACAGGCACTCGTCTCCTCAACCGGTACATTCTGGGACACAGTGGTTGTCTGCGCCCTCACGGGACTCGTGATCGTAAATTCAGGCTACTGGACAGAAGAAGGCCTCAACGGCGCGAAACTTACAAGCGAGGCTTTCAATCATGTCGGGGTTTTCGGACCGATTCTTTTAACTTTTTCACTTTTAACATTTGTATTTTCTACCATCCTCGGGTGGTCATACTACGGCGAAAAAGCTGCCGAGTACTTGTTCGGAGTCAAAGCCCTCATCCCCTACCGGGTATTGTGGGTTATTTTTGTTTACGTCGGCTCGGTACAAACCCTCGACCTCGTCTGGAACTTCGCCGATCTCGCCAACGGCCTCATGGCAATTCCTAATGTTGTCTCGCTTATTCTCTTGAGCAAGGTACTGAAGTCGGAGACCGAAAAGTATATTGATGAGGCTTAGGAATTTTCAAATGATCTTTTGCATATAATTAAATAACAGGAGCCCCCATAATACCTTCAGACAGCAACCTGTTCGGAAACAGATACAGAATCTGGCTTGTTATGTTCGCCGTGGCGTTGTTCTTCGGCGCGGCATCCAATGTTTCGTCGTTTCTTTACAGTCTTGGAAATGACAGGACTATCGCCTGGATAATTGACCTTCCACAAAGGCTGCCGAGCTACCTTCTGTGGGCCCTGTTCATTCCCCTGCTGCACAGAAAAGTGATCGAGATTTTTCAGCATCAGGGAGTGTACAGAACTAAAGTGGTACGGCTTACCGGTTGGATCGTGCTCGCGGCATTTCTTCACAGACTGTTAACTTTTGTTATTGTCAGTGTGATCGTTGGTAATTTTGGGACAACTCTCAGCCTCTTATTCTCAAGTCCGGGTGAAGTTTTGTTTCCCCTTATCTCACTTTCCGCTGACAGTCTCACTCTGGCAGTAATTCTCACTCTTACTGCTCTGATCATCGAATATACAAAGTTTATTAAAGCTGAAGGTTTGAAACAGGAGGAACTCCGACGACATCTGGTTGAGGCAAGGTTGCAGAACCTGAGTGGCAGCCTTCACCCACACTTCCTTTTTAACGCGCTTCAGGGGGTATCGATAATGATACATAAAGACCCGTTCGTCGCGGATAAAATGCTCTCTTCTTTGAGCGAGCTTCTGAGAAGCACATTCTCCAACTCAGAGAACCAGTTCATTCCGCTGAAACAGGAGATTGAAACGGGGAGAAACTACCTTTCGATACAAAAAATGAGATTTGGCAACCGAATCAGGGAGAGCATGACACTGCCCGGAATGGGTGGCGAAGTGAAGGTGCCCAGATTCATCCTGTTGCCACTTCTCGAAAACTGCATCAAACACAACGTTGATCTTTCGCCTGATCCGGTTGAAATCGAACTTATAGTCGCGGTTACCGACATTGAAATTTCGATACTTGTGCGGAACAGCCGTCCCCAGGAGTACCACAAAACAGCCATTGAGTCGGGCGAAGGCCTGAAACAGATCCGCTCGCGTCTTGAGATACTCTATGAGGGAAATTACAAGTTTGATCTGGTGGATGAAGATAAATCATTCGCGGTTAAAATCAGTTTACCGCTAAGAAACGACATTTAAAATGAGAAAAACAGCCCTTTTTCGCGCGTCACTGCTTTTATTTCCATTTTTGTTCAGCACTTGTGCTTTCTACACCCCCTCTCCTGAAAAACTCCACGAGGAATTGGTGCGCGGCTGGCTCTCTGAAGGAAGGGATGTGGATGTGGAATTGCAGGTTATTATTAAAAATGTAACCAGACTGCAAGGGGATGAACTGATCGCCGCCAACAAGGAGAAGGGTCTACCTGTAAACACGCCACCGGTTTTCAGACTCTGGTCGGCTCAGCCTCAGGAATACATAAACATCAGAAATTTTGATTACACGGCGACATCTCCGAAACCTGACGATATCTTCACCGACCCTGATAACGGAAACCTTATCTACTACTGGGAACTCGAAAAGAAGCTTAAGACGGGTGATTCGATCGTAATTTCCCGCAGACTGAGCTATGATCTATACAACATCAAAGTACCTGATGACATCACTTCTGATCTCGCGTTCTTCAGCAACGGCAACACCTCCCGCTTCCTGGGAGAAGAGGAATTCATTGAGATAACGGATGAGATAAAACAGAAAGCCGCAATGATAACAGCTGGCTCAACCGACCCCGTGGGCAAAACACGGGCGCTTTACAGTTGGGTTAATGCCAATATGAAATATGAATGGCCCGTGCCGAAACGCGGGGCTTTGGAGGCCTTTAGGAGTTGTAAAGGTGACTGCGGACAGTATTCTTATCTTTTCATCGCGTTAAGCAGGGCTTCCGGCATTCCTGCACGATTGGTTTCAGGCTTCATGCTCGCGCCTGATACTGTCAGTTACCATGTCTGGTCGGAAGTGGAACTTCCCGGTCTTGGATGGTTGCCCGTTGACTGCACTGATAAAAACGGTTTTCTACAGCTTGATAACAGACGCCTTGTCTCTTCACGCGGAATGAACATACAGTTGAAACACGTTCCCGACTGGGCAAATTACAACAACAGTGACGCACAAAAAGGAAAAACCGACTTCATGCAGATGGTTACAGGTGTGATCAGCGGATACAGAGCTCAGATAACCACGCGGAGAATAATTCACCGGTTCGATCGGAAATAACTACTTTTGCTCCTGAGCGCGTTTTAACATCTCTTCTGCAATGTTTTTCCCCCAGTTCGGGTGGATAGAGCTTTCCGGTTCAAACTGATCAAATTTTTCGATCGCCGTCAGGATAAAAGGTAATCCTTTGGCCTTTCCACCACCCATCATTTCAGGCGTGAACATCATGATTACCCCTTTCTGAAGATAAACCCTCGGATTTTCAGGATTCAATTCTTCAGCCCTTGCCATGTATTTATCAGCAAGTGGCTTAAGGTTCATGAAGCGCTCCATGGGGCTGACGGTGATACGTGAATAGACGGTCATCGCCTTAACAACATTAATTTCCGAATTGTCAGCCTCAAGCGAGTCAGCGCGGTTGATGTACATTTCAGCTTTATTAACTATTTCTTCCCGCAACTGAGCATCCTTTTCCCTCATTGAAAGGGTGGCATTTGCCATCGCGGCGTAATATTGTGGAATCCACTCCCCCTTTTCAGCGTCGGCGATTCTTTCAAAATTGTTCTTCAAAAGAAGCGCGGTCTCAATAGTGGATGCTGTATCAAGGATCGCGAGATTTTTCTCGATCGCCTTGATCATTTTGTCGCTCTGGGCAAAAAGGGTGACGCTTGAAAGCAGAAGTATAGCCGCGAAAATTCTCATAATTCTCTCAAAATTGGTTCATTATTTGTAATCGAATGAAATAAACACACCGAAAAAATAGGTTCTCAATGCAGGTGAGATCACTTCCTGACTCCTTTTACCATCGGCAGAGAATCTGTACCCGTAGATATTCTCGTAACCGGGGAGGTTTGTTACCGAGACGTAAACGATTGTAAAATAGTCAAAAATAGTTGTCAGCCAGCTTCCGTTGAAACTCAGGCTGTGCTGAACCGGTGTTCTGTCTCCGTTATAGATTGGGTTGTTGGGGTTGAAATACGGTCTCCCCGATGAAAATGTGTAGGTAAAACCGATGAACGAGTTCAACGCCCTGAAGAACTGCTTGTAGACTACTGAAAGTGTGTGTTCCGACGCGAAAGTCGGGGTGGAGAGTGTCGGGAAGTCCCTGTAGTCCCTCTTGGTATCAAGATATGAGTATGAGACCCAATAGTCGACGTTCTCGAATGTAGCACCCCTGTCACGCCAGAAGACATCTATTCCCTTGGCGTAGCCGGTGCCATTGCTCCTGTAGTCTGGCAGTGTAAAAACACCCGGGTTGGTATAATTTCTTTTAACCAATGAAGTGTAGTCTTTGTAGTAACCTTCGATCCTGAAAGTGCGTCTGTCGCCGATATACTGGTAGTTCAGTATGTAGTGATCTGCCCGTTCAAACTCCAAATCCTTTGCCTGATAGAGCCAGATCCGTTCTGGTGTCTGATAAAACTGACCGTATGCAAAGTTGATCTGGTCGTTCTCCCAAAGCTTTATCGCGAAAGATGCCCTTGGAGCAATATTCGATTTCTTGATGTAATCGGCGTACTCGTAACGTACCCCCAGCCTGAATGCTGCCCAGTCTGAAAGAAAGAAATCGGTTTCAGCAAATCCGGCGTAATATTTATCTTCAAGATTCGCCTTGAGGGAAGAGAATGAGTCATCAGCTTTCAGAAACCAGGTTTCGCCACCCACCGTGAGGAAAGCGTTGTCATAAATGTTTTTAGTTCCTTTTATCTTCACCTGATGTAACTGGTCGTCCCTGTTCGCGGGGAACGAACCAATACTCAGATCATCATTGTTGTTGCTGTATGAATAGCCGGCGAAGAACGCGAGATCACCAAAGAAGATATCGGTATAGTTCGTGTTCACGTAGATATTCTGGTTATCAAGTTGGAACCGCGAAGGGTAACCGGGATTGTCAAGATTCGGCTGATAGAGCGAAAGATCGGTCTGCGAAAGGGTACCGTAGAATTTGTAAATGCCTGATTCCCCCACCTTGTGCCGGTAGATCATTGAGCCGGCCTTGGTAATTGGCGCCACATCCCAATCGACACGCTGAGGTACGATGTTGT
>JAEYUD010000136.1 GCA_023433685.1 Bacteroidota bacterium | reverse complement strand
TACAGTCATAGGGAAGTGTATGGGCAGCCAGGTTGGCGATACGGAAAAATCCTTTGAAATCGTCTTCGAATTTTTTCGCTTCAGGATATTTGTCGAACAGAAAAGCCATCATGGCAGGATTTCCTGAGATCCTTACTCCATGGTCGCGAACGAGGCGTTTCAGCATTTCTTCGGCAACAATTCTGAGTTTCCTCATCCTGTCATCGTTTGCCGAAGTGCTGCTGTAAATCTGATCGATCATCTCATAAACGTAACTGCCCAATTCTTCCACCAGAATGCTCCCGGGTTTAATTTATTTTCTTGTAATGTATCCAAACGATGAACTATAACTCTTCTATAACATCAAGCCCGGCAGGCATCGGGAGATAGAACTGCACCTTTTGAACGGTGCCGTCTTTTCTTTCCTGACGGATTATCCGTTTTTTTATGATCACGCTGTGTTCTACGTGCACATCATCCTCGATGATCGATCCAAAGATGTAACTGGTCCCTTTTACGAGAACGTTTTTACCGATCACAAGGGGGTGCTCATCGCTCCCTGTCATGTTCACGCTCGACTCAATAACGGAGTTCTCCCCTATTGTAATGTTACCTTTTATGATATCACCCCACAGTATCACCACTCCATCGCCGATATTGAAGTTTTGATGTGGAAATGTGGAGAGATAGGCGTTTTCATATATCTTTACGTTCTTTCCAAAGATCACGTTTCCTGATACATGCACATTCCGGCTGATGTGAACGCCATAGTTCAGTTTTACACCTTTGCCGATATGAACACCTTTCTCAACGGTTATGTCGAGAGGTGTGCCGAGTTTATCAAGATCGAGAATTTCTTTAACCACGCTTTCATCAATGAAGAAATCATCCGGATCTTGGATCTCGATCGTGTTTTTAAGTTTATCGTAAACGATCTTTTTGTAAAGCTCCTTCATCTCTTTGAGTACTGACTTGTCGTTGAAGCCCATTACAACATACTCGTTTTTGGGGCTTACAGCATCAACCGAGTAACCGACTTTATTGAACAGCGCTATCAGGTCGGTGATGTAAATTTCATTTTGAGCATTGTTGCTTGAGATGTTCTCAACCTGCTCTATCAGTTTTTGATGGTCGAAAGCATAAACACCCGAGTTGTATTCCCGGTTCTCGATCATTTCTTTTTTGGTGTACGAGTACTTTCTGCCGTTGTATTCAGCAATGTAAGGTACATCTTCTTTAAGGGCGAGAATGTCTTTGTGTTCGATGATCTCAATAACCTTGTTCTGATCCTTTCCGGCAGGCTTCCCTTCAGCATCGAATTCCTTAACTCTTACGATCCTTCCGTACTGGTTGGCTTCGATCTTACCTTCATAGATACCGGTAAGAACCATCATGTCAGCTCCGGAAGTTTTAAATGACTCACGGAACATGCTTACTGTTTCGTTGTCTATCAGACCCATGTCCCCCGGGAAGACATATACTATACCGGAGAAGTCTTGAGCACTAACCTTCCCGAGCCCCACCTGCACTGCATGACCGGTTCCGTTTTGAAACTCCTGATAAGCGAAAGCCACATTATCCCTTTTACCGAAGACATCAATTACATCAAGTGCCTTGATACCTACCACGATCACTGTGTTCATCGATGAAAATTCGTTGTTACAGGCGTTGTAAACACGGACAACAGTCGGTATGCCCCAAATGGTATGAAGCATTTTGGAACGCTGCGATTTGATCCTTTTTCCGTGACCGGCAGCGAGGATCACAGCCACTTCGTTCTTTGTATAGTCGAGCGGAGAACTGAACTCCTCTACCTTTTCGTAAACTTCTTGAGCGTAGGTTTTTTCCATATTACCTCCAATGGTTAGGTATGTTATTTGCTTTCATCGATCCACTTCTTCCAGACTTCGGGGGCATACCCGACGGTGCACTTCGAGCCGTTTCTAACGACAGGAGTTTTAAGAAGGAGTGAGTCATCAAGCAATTTATCAAATTTATTAAAAGTCATGTATTGCAGATTCAGTTTCTTGAATCTGTCTCCGTTTTCGTCGAATATTTCATCAATATCAAGTGAGCGGGTTATGTTCTCAAGTTCCCCCTTCGCGAGCCCTTTCTCGTTGAGGTCCCTGAAATGAAACTGAATTCTTCTCTCTTTGAAGAACCGCTCTGCTTTTTGGGTTTCTTTGCACTTTTTGGTGCCGATAACTATCAGATTCATTTAATTCCTGTAATTTTTTCAATTTTTATGATGTGCCTGCTACTTATCATATCTCTTTTTCCCCTGCCAAAGAGAGGAAAGCCTCTCTTTCATCGATTTTTCATTTCCATTTTCAGAAGGAAGGTAGTACTGCTTCCCCTTTAGCTCTGGAGGCAGATATTCTTCCTGAAGGAAGTGTCCGGGATAGCTGTGAGGGTACCTGTAGTTTGTGCCGTACCCGATGTTTTTCATGTAGCCGGTAGGAGCATTTCTTAAGTGAAGTGGCACCGCGTAAAGGGGGTTGGCCTCCACTTCCGCGAGAGCTTTATCAATTGCCTGATAAGCCGCGTTGCTTTTAGGAGCGGAGGCAAGATAAGTCGCGCATTGTGAGAGGATTATCCTGGCTTCGGGCATCCCGACTTTTTCTACCGCTGAAAAAGTTGCTTCCGCAAGCAGAAGAGCGTTTGGTGAAGCATTGCCGATATCCTCGGCAGCAAGAATGAGCATTCTTCTGGCGATAAAAACGGGGTCTTCACCTCCGGAGAGCATCCGTGCCATCCAGTAAACCGCGGCATCAGGGTCGGAGCCCCTTATACTCTTGATGAAAGCAGAGATGATGTTAAAGTGCTCTTCGCCGGCCTTGTCGTAAATTATATTCTTTTTCTGGATCACATTTTCAATCTCATCTTTCCCTATTACCACGGTATTGGTGCCGGAGGATGAGAGAACCACTGACTCAACTATGTTAAGCGCCGACCGGGCATCACCCCCGGAGACAACGTAAAGATAGTCGAAGGCGGTTGCCCCGGTATCAACTTTGGCTTTGGAAAGAACCGGATCGGTACTGAGGGCGGAGGTTACTATTGAAGTGATGTCTTTTTCTGAAAGTTCGTTCAGCTTGAATATCCGCATCCTTGAACGAAGGGCAGGTATCACCTCGAAAGAGGGATTTTCAGTTGTCGCGCCGATGAGAGTGATAACACCCTGTTCAACGGAGCCAAGAAGGGCATCCTGCTGACCTTTGTTGAAACGGTGTATCTCATCGATGAAAAGAATTGTTTTATGACCGGCTTCCTTTTCAGAGGCTGCGCGGGAAATAATTTCGCGCACCTCTTTCACTCCCGATGAAACCGCGTTTATCTGGTGAAAACTTGCTCCGGTTGAGTTTGCAAGAAGTTTGGCGATCGTTGTCTTTCCGGAACCGGGAGGACCCCAGAGAAGGAAAGAGGAGATAAATCCGGAATCAAGCATGTTTCTAAGCGGCTTCCCTTTGCCGAGAAGATGCTCCTGCCCCATGAAATCTTCAAATTTTACGGGTCTGCACCGTTCAGCGAGTGGCGCGGAAAGATCAGGCGAGGTCATTTTTTCTCGATCCTGATCATTTTTTCATCCTCTTTTTTCATGTTGTGTTGTTCCCGGGCAACCTGTTCAATTTTCGCGTCATACTGCTTTTGAAGTGAGTCGATTTGCTCTTTCAGACGCCTGTTCTGCGTTCTAAGTGTATCAAGTTCAAGCCGCAATTCATCTATTTTCCCTTTCAATTCGGTGTGTTTAAAATAACCGTTGTTATTGAAAAGGATGTACAACCCCAGCATCACAATAAGGAGTGAGAGACCGTAAAGTATGAGCCGGGGCTTTCTGCTTTCTGCCATCAGAGGGAGATCCTGACGATGGTGTCAACCAATTCTTCATAACTGATCCCCTTTTGTTTTGCCATTTTGGGCATAAGACTTGTGGGGGTCATACCTGGAAGTGTGTTAACCTCAAGGCAGTAAGGTCTGTTTTCGGGTGAAAGACGGAAGTCGACCCGGGCATAACCTTTACACCCGATAGAATGATACGCGAGAAGTGACTGCTCCTGAATGAACGCGGCCAGATCGTCATCGATAGGGGCGGGTACAATATATTCACTCATTCCCGTGGTGTACTTGCACTCATAATCATAAAGCCCGTGCCTTGGTCGTATCTCGAGAACGGGAAGCGCGGTTCCATCGAGAACACCAACAGTTAGTTCACGTCCTGGGATGTATTCTTCGATCAGGACGTTGTTTGAATACATAAAAGCGAAACGGAATGCTTCTTCAAGCTGCCCTTCACGTTCAACCAGGGTAAGCCCGAATGTAGAGCCTTCATCGTTCGGTTTCACGATCACGGGGAAGCCAAAATCGCGGATCACCCAGTCTTTGTCGATCTGATAGTCGAATGATTCACGCATAACATTAAATCCGTTTGGAACGATAACACCACTGTTCCTGAAGATGATCTTCGCCTTCCCTTTGTTCATAGCCAGCGCGCAGGCAAGAACCCCGGGACCCGTATATTTCAAGCCGCGGAGCTGCAGTAGCGACTGTATCTGCCCGTCTTCACCCCACCTTCCATGTAAACCAAGGAAGACAAGATCGGCACCGTCAAACACTGGAAGACTGACGGCGTTGATGTAGTTCAGATAGGAGACATCCCTGCCATCGTCAGGTTTGAAATATTTTTCAACCTCTTCATGCTGCTCTTTTCCGAGGGCGGGATCAATAACGGTCACGTTGTAACCAAGTGTGGTTAAAGCTTTGTAGATGCCCGCGGAGGAGCTTTTAGAGACTTCCCTTTCGGAGGCAGCACCTCCGGCAAGAAGTATTATTTTCGTATCGTTTTTTTCTTTCATTTCAATTTCCGGTAATGCCTGAGCGACAATTAACTAAAATCTGTTCTTTGGGTGGATTGACAACCCGTATGAAGTGCCTGCCAACCGGTATAATTCATCAATTTTATGCCTTGGGATGGGCTTAATCCCGCCTGAGCGCGAAGCTTCAACAACCACCCTTGCGGTATGCTCCAGTTTGTCGGTTCTGTAAAATGCTTCTTTAAGACTTTTGCCAGTCGCCACTGCCCCATGATTCTCGAGCAAAAACACCGAGGCGTATTCAACATACGGATCAAGTGAGAGGTGCAATGCGTCTGTGGAAGGGGTTGCATACCTGCATACCGGTATTCTCCCAAGGGTCAGGATCACCTCGGGGAACAGGGGTCTGTCAAGGTCAATATTTGAAGAGGCGCAGACCAGCGAGAAAACGGGGTGGGTGTGAACCACCGCGTTAACATCATGACGGTTCTTGTAGATGTGCAGGTGAAGTTTGTACTCGGTACTGACCTTTCTGGTTCCCGACACTTTGTTTCCGTTAAGGTCGATCTCAACGAGATCATCAGCAGTCACTTCACCTTTTGAAACCGAGGAGCCGGTTATCAGAATGTTTCCATTGGCGAGCCTGACAGAAAGATTGCCGTCAGTTGCCGCGAGAAAACCCTTCTCATAAACCAGGCGGGAATATTTTACGATTTCCTCAGCTTCTCGCATTCTTTTCAAGTTCTTCCATCAAGCGGACATTCTCATATCCGTCGAACGATGTGATGGGGGGCTGTATCTTTTTGATAAAGCAGGAGTTGACATCTTTTAGAAGCCGGTACAGTTTATTCGCGCGTTTCCTGAACACCTTCCGCGCTTCCCCCTCCATGGTAATGGTCAGTTTTGCCGATGAGTACCGGGAACCGACGAGATCATCGATCCTGATTGAACCTTTATGCCCGGTGATCACGATGGCATTGATCCCTTTTTTTGCCGCGTATGAGCAGTTGAATGTGCCGTAACTACCATTTTCAAACTTTGCCATGGCGGATACAAAATCTTCAACGTCCGCTTTGTAAACCAGGTTATCCATGTAGCCGGATATCTCCTCAATTTCGCCCATAAGATATCTGAAAAGGTCTATCAAATGGGTTCCAAGATCACGAAGCGCTCCACCTCCCGCCTGCGCCTTGTTGTAACGGAAATTGGTTCCGGGCACCAGATCGACATTGAAATTCGCCTGAACGACAAGGATCTTTCCGAGCTTCTGGTTCTCGATAAGTTCCTTCGCTTTCTGAACGAATGGGTGGTAACGGTAGGTATAGTTAACTGAGAAGAGCCGCCCTTCCTCTTGTGCCAAACGGTGGATCTCTGATGCTTCCTCTGCAGTGTTGGTCACGGGTTTCTCACAGAGAACGTATTTTCCCGCGATTAAAGCCTTTTTTGCCTGTTCATAGTGAGACGCGTTTGTGCCTGCTATATAGACAGCTTCGATGCCCGACTGAAGAAACGCGTCGAAATCATCAAAATGATCGTGAACCCCGAACTTTTCGGCAAAAGCCTTCGCCCGGTGAATATCGTGACTGAAGACAGAGTGAAGTTTCGCGGCCGGTATCAGATTTACCGCCGGCATGAACGCGTGCTCGGCAAAGTTACCGAGTCCCGCGATTCCCCACTGAATCTTCTTTCTCTTGATCGTCTTCGGAAGTTTAAGCATATTATTCCCTTCCCGGAAAGAATTGATTAAATTTTAAGTTTCTGCATCAGCATGTTAACCGGTTTTGGGTTCTGCATGATGTAAAAGTGAATGCAGGGCACGCCCGAATTAATCAACTCTTCTGCCTGCTTCACCGCCCAGTTAACACCTATCTCCATTACGTGCTCCGGCTTTGCCTCAAGTATCTCACCGGTAAGTTCTTCCGGAATGTTGATGTAAAAGTTTTTTGGAATTCCGGTTAAATGTGCTTTTGACGTCATTATCTTCAGCCCCGGAAGTATCGGTACGTTAATCCCCATTTCAGTGGCAAGATTTTGATACTTAAAGAACGCCTGGTTGTCAAAAAACATTTGAGTGACTATATACTCGGCGCCCGAGTCAACCTTCTGCTTCGTGAAGTGCATATCGGTTTTTAAATTTGGCGCTTCGTAATGTTTTTCGGGATATCCCGAAACCCCAATGCAAAAATTGGAGGGTTTCGCGTCAAGAAGGTCTTCTTCAAGGTAAATGCCTTTATTCATGTCATTGATCTGCCTGACCAGATCGATCGCGAATTTATTAACGGTTCTTCCTTCGGAGACTTCCTTTTCAAATCCCTTGTCGTCACCTTGTATCGCCAGCACATTGTTCACGCCAAGGTAGCCAAGTTCGATGAGGAAATCCTCGGTTTCTTCCTTTGTGAAATTCTTGCAGAGGATATGAGGCACCGCTTCAATTCCGTATTTATTCTGTATCAGGGCGCAAATACCGAGGGTGCCGGGGCGTTTGCGGATCACCTTTTTTCTGATGCCTTTAGGTGTTTCTTCGTAGGTGACTTCAGCCGCGTGGCTGGTGATATCAATGAACGGTGGCCCGTACTTGGCGATGTTCTCAATCGTGTTCAGAAGGCTTCCAATGTCACCACCCCTCTTCGGCGGTATTATCTCAAAACTTATCAGTGGCTTTTTCGCGTTCGCAAGTACTTCAGTAACTTTCATCTGGTCTCAGTGTTCGTTGAATTTGTTTGATTATAATAACTTAAATCGAATCCGTAAATTTAAACTATAATTATGAAAAATTATCCGGAATACGTCAACTTTATTGGTTTATCCCCCAAAATGATAATTTATACTTTCTGAAAGTTATTCTGAATTTTTGAAATGAAAACAGCACTACTTCTCTCCGGAGGCGTTGACAGTTCGGTGGCACTCGCGCTGCTCAAAGAACAGGGACACGATGTGACCGCCTTTTATCTTAAGATCTGGCTCCAGGATGAGTTCACTTCACTTGGCGATTGCCCATGGGAAGACGATATTAAATATTGCGAAGCGGTCACTAACAAACTCGGTGTACCGTTCGAGGTTATCTCGATGCAGAATGAGTACTGGGACGCGGTGGTAACTTACACTATCGATGAAATTAAAGCTGGAAGAACACCAAACCCGGATATTTTCTGCAACAGTTTGATCAAGTTCGGTAAGTTTTTTGATAAGATAGATGGCTCCCACGAGAAGGTCGCCACCGGGCACTACGCGGGAGTTGAGGAACTTAACGGCAGGCATGTTCTGAAGGTAACCCCCGATCCCGTAAAAGATCAGACATATTTTCTCTCTTATCTTAACCAGCAACAGCTTTCACGGGCGATGTTTCCTATAAGCTCGCTTAAGAAAAGTGAAGTGCGGGCCGTTGCCGCGCGCCATCAACTCGCCACCCAGGATAAGAAGGACAGCCAGGGCATCTGCTTTCTTGGTCAGATAAAGTTCAAGGATTTCATAAAATTCCACCTCGGCGAACACCCCGGTGACATGGTCGATTTTGACACTGGCAAGGTGATGGGTAAACACAGCGGATATTACTACTACACCATCGGTCAGCGCTCAGGCCTCGGTCTAAGTGGCGGGCCATGGTATGTGGTGCAGAAGGATATCGAAGAGAATGTTATTTATATCTCACGGGAGTACGATTCCATAGACAAAGAACGTGACAAGTTCCGTGTAACCAATTTCAATTGGTTCAAGGGCACCCCGCCAGAGAGTATGGAAGGATTGAAAGTAAAGGTTCGTCATGGACCCAATTATTACAATTGCGACCTGAAGATAGAACATGATGTATCGGGCCTCGTCACCATCGACAAAACCGATAAGGGCATCGCCCCCGGACAGTTCGCTGTCTTCTATCAGGATGGATACTGCCTCGGCGGAAGCTTGATTTTTGGGATTTGAGTGGAGGGTGTGGATAGTGTAGAGTGTGGAGGGCGGAGGGTGGAGAGGATGCAACTGTCCCTTTGGGAGATCCACGCTGGTTAGACGATAGGCTAATAGCTAATAAATAATAGCTGATAGCTAACCCGGTCTTTTTTAGTAATTTGGAGTAATTGAAACAGAGACTTTATGAATAATATCAACATCGATTACGACAAGATCAAGTTAGAACTGATCTGCAGGAAATATATGATCAAAGAGGTATCACTTTTTGGTTCAGCACTCCGAGATGATTTCAATCAGAAGAGCGATGTTGATCTTATTATAGAATTCATGCCTGAAGCCAGGATAACACTTCTAAAATTCCAGCAATTGAGGGATGAGTTTGAAAAACTTTTCAAAAGAAGTGTTGACTTGGTAAGCAAAAAGGAGCTCATTTCAAGTACAAACAAACTTAGAAAACACGGAATCCTTAACAATACCCTATTGATATATGGATCGTGATCACTCCCTGATTTTTGATATCCTTGAGTCAGCCCAAAGAATTCAAGACAAAACCATAAACATGGATTTCAATGAATTTGAGAAGGACATCGATGTTCAGGATATAGTGATTAGAAGATTCGCTATTATCGGAGAGGCTGTAAGCCGATTATCACTCGAATTTAGAAGGCATCACCCAAATCTTCCTTATAAAGAGATGAAAGCCATGCGTAATGTCTTGATACATGAGTATGATTACATCTCCAACATGGTTCTCTGGACAACGATCAATGACGATATTCCATCTGTAGTCGACAGTTGTAAAAGGATTTTGGAAGAGTATAATCGGGATTGAAAAACTACCATTCATCTAATCCACCGCGCCGGACTAATAGCTAACAACTACCTCCATATACTCAGTAACAACCCTTCTTGTTGAGTCAAACATGGTGTAATCCTTTTCAAGATCGTAGCGAGCTGGGTTATGCGGTCTGGTGGTGATGAGGGTTTCATGGACGCACCATTTCGCGCCGGGGTTGCAACCTGAGTTTTTAGCAGCGAACTCATGAAGCACGGCTTCTGGGAATTGTTCCTTTACTTTTTTGGCTTCACGCGCCATCCCCGAAAGGGTTTTGGTGTCGGCATCGATTGCGTAAAATGAGTAAAGCTTTTTAAGGTTAACCACCATCTCCTTGATCAGAGTGTACCCTTTTGGGATACCCAGCTCGCCATCGAGCATGATATAGTTTATCTTGTTCTTCGTGATCCCTTCGGGATCGAGTACCTCAAGTTTCCGCATCTTCATCCGCTTGTTGTTGGGGTCGTTTCCGCCGAGCCAGAGGTGATCGAACATCTCGTGCGCCGGAAAAACACCGCTTGAGTGAACAATGAGATAGGTTTCACCCAGCCCGTATTGACTGTAAGCATCCACAAATTTCTTCGTCATTTCCTTTATGGCGATCTCCCGGGCATCGTAATATTCCTCTTTAGGCCCCTTCACAGCTATCACCAAACCAATATTGAATTCGTTCAACTTCGCCCGGTAAAGCTCTTCTGTCCATTTCTGAACCCACTCAAGTTTTGCCCCCATTCCACCCATGGTGATCAAAACATTCTTGCCTTTTAACTCCCCTTTTGGCGCCATGTATGCGATGGATATCTGATCTTTATTGATAAATTCCGACCATGGGATAACCTTATCATTTTGAGGCAAGGTTGCTTTTTTTTCCGAATTGTAGCCTGCAGTGTTATTACTGTTCAGGAGCCCGGAACCTGTTGGTGATCTGTGCATCACACCCGTCACCAATGCCATGACACCGGCAAAGGCAGCCAAAAGGGTGATGATCCTGGGATTAACGCTCATTTTAATAAATCTCTAATTTTGTCACCTAATATTATCGCTTTAAACTCAAAAATCAATGGAAGTGAGTTTAGCCATCTGCCGTTTCCTTACATTATGCTAAATTACCTTACATTTTTCAACAATTTGAACATCACCCGTGATCAAATTCAAGCAATTAACCAAGAAGTTCGGCAGTTTTACCGCTGTTAATTCGATCGACCTCCACATCCGGAAGGGTTCACTCTTCGGTTTTCTTGGACCGAACGGCGCTGGGAAATCGACCACGATCAAGATGCTGACGGGCATCTATTCTCTCACGGAAGGTGATATTGAAGTGGCGGGGATGAGCATACTGAATGAGCCGCAAAAGATCAAGATGATCACAGGGTATATCCCCGATCAGCCTTTCCTCTATGACCGGCTTACAGGACTCGAGTTCCTCTATTTCTGCGGGGGTCTATATAACCTCGACCGGAGCACCGTGCGCTCCCGCATCGACGAAATGATCGAAACCCTAAAACTTGGCGACTGGTTGAATAAACGCACCGAGGAATACTCCCAGGGGATGAAACAACGCGTGGCGATCGCCTCGGCATTTCTCCATCACCCTGAGCTGATAATCCTGGATGAGCCGATGGTGGGGCTCGATCCCCAATCCGCCGTTGATGTTAAACAATTCCTAAGAAAAAGAGCGGATGAGGGGACTACTGTCTTTATGTCAACCCACAGTTTAAATGTTGTGGAAGAGATATGCTCCGATGTCGGCATAATCAACAAAGGTAAGATCATCTTTTCTGGTGAACTGAACGACCTTCTTTCGATGAAAAAGGAGCTTTCACACAATTTTGAGCAACTTTTTATCGAACTTACTTCCACCCAGGATGAGTTATAAATGACACAGATCATCCACATTGTCTTTTATAAGATACTCGCGTTCATGAAGTTCGAGATGGATTTCAGCACGCGTGGCATGGTTAAAAGCATTGGGAGCACGCTTGTATACGGCGGATTTGCAGTGGGAGCATTTCTTTTCGCGCTCCGTGCCCTCGATTTTCTGCTTATCGAACAGAGAATCGGGCTTTTCCTGCTCCACAGGTTTATTTCAATTATTCTGTTCATTTTCTTTCTTTCGGTGAATGTTGGAAATATTGTAGTGTCGTATTCCACCCTTTTCAGGTCGCCCGAGATCTCATTTCTGCTTACGAAACCCGTTAACCCCGTGCGGATTTTTGTTATCAAGTTTTTCGATAACTTCTTCTATTCCTCAGGCACCCTGATAATGGTGATGGTTGCTTTGCTTGTGGGATTTACCTGGTATTTCAAAGTTAATATCTGGCAGGGGGTTCTCCTCTTTTTCTTCAATTTCCTGCCGTTCATGCTGACGGCGGGACTGATCGGAGTGCTGATACTTCTTCTTTTGATGAACCTCGCGGGGAAGATCGGTTTTCGAAAAACAGTTGGATTGCTTGCGGTTGGTTATGTGGCATTGGTCGCGGCCTTCTTCAAAGTGTCATCCCCTGTTGCCACCGTTGAAGGCGTGATGAAATACTTCCCGAATATCGACGGCTATTTCGCTTCGCTGATCCCGACCTACATAAAATTTCTCCCCAGCAACTGGCTCGCGGAAGCGATGTTCTGGACCGCCAAAGGAGATGTAGCCGTGGCACTTCCCTACTATGCCATGCAGATGCTCCTGACGGCCTTCCTTCTGATAGTTGTATATTTTGCCGGAAGTGCTGCCTACCTGAAAACCTGGCACCGTTCGATCGATTTCCGAGAGAACAGGGTGAAAAAGGAGGAAAAACCGGGTTTCTTCGCCTTCGGGAAACCTTCCGTTTTCAGGGATCCGCTTACAGAATCGATCTTCAAGCGCGATCTCCACATGTTCATTCGCGAACCCGCGCAGATAATCCACCTGGCTGTGTTGCTCTTTCTGATCATACTTTTTGTAACCAGCATGCCCTCTGTGGCACTTCTGGCGTGGAAGCGATCGGTACTATTTACCACCATCTTTCTTGCGGTTTATGTTTTCAATCTCTTTTTTGTGATCACGCTTGCCCTGAGGTTTGTTTTTCCTCTTATAAGTCTTGAAGGCAATGTAATTTGGAAGGTGAAGTCGGCACCGATTTCATTGCGGGATCTGCTTAAAAAGCGACTCTCTTTCCCTCTCTGGGTAATAGTTGGCATCTCTCAGATCATGTCATTTCTGATCGTTTTCAAGTTTTACCGGGATCTTATCATTCCTTTCGCCTTGATATCATTCGCCGCGGCGTGGTTCATCGTAATGCTGAATTTTGGAATGGGAGGGCTCTTCATCAACCTGAAGGAGAAAAACCCCGTTCGCCTCTCTTCTTCCCAGGGAGCATCGATCTCTTTTCTTTTCAGTGTTGTTTATCTGGTTGTTTTGGTGGCGATCCTTTTCATTCCGTTGAGCGAATTATTTCACGCGGTTGTCATCAGGGCCGATGGCTCAACAATACCAATATTTCAACTTTCGGGCATCATTTTCGTGATCTCAATGGGTGTCGGGTATTTCTTCTACCGGATGGGGGTTCGATCTCTGGAGAGGGATGTTTGAAGTGTTAGGCGTTAGTCCGCCGAGGCGGATTAGGTATTAGGTATTAGGTAAAAAGTATTGGGTAATAGTCCGCCCTTACGGATTGGGGTTTGGTCTGCCGCGGCAGATCAGACATTAAATATCGGAAATTTAAGGAATATAATGAACAATCCCGCCGGGTGGCAGGATTGTCCGTAAATGTTTTTCGGGGAGAACGGATCAGGCGGAGCAGTCGCAATCATCCGAGATGATCAGGTACCACTTCCTATCGATCAAAGCAAAGTAAAATTGTTTCTTGATCCACTTATCAATTACTACCACAACTTTCATAACCTGATTGGTTTTAAGTTTTCCGGGAAGCCGGTATTGTACCATTTTTTCCTGGTTGTGATCGTAGTATTTTGGAAATTTCTTCACTTTTGACACATAAACACCATTTTTACTGGTCGATTCCTCGCAAAATCCTTTAGCGGGAATACCTTTAATTATGGGCAATGAAGTTATATCGTTTACTTTCCAATAATTTTCCGCGCCCGGGGTGTACCCATAGAGGCTGTCTTTTAGCAGAGTGCAAAATGCGCCGGGGTTTGTCATCCTTCCGAACTCACCTTTTGGGTGATAGAATCCTTTGATCTTTTCATCCCGGAAATAGATAAGACTGTCGATACAGTTCTTGAAATAGCAGGTTTCGAGAAAGTATTTGATAAATTTGTTGAAATTTGTCTCATTCCGAAGTTTTTTATCAAGAACCTGGGTGGTTTTTGATGAGTCCTTTTCGTTCTTATCTTTGTTTTTCTGCGCTGTCAGTGATGTAACCGTCATTGTGAAAATTAGTGCAATAACGAGCAGGGTTAGTTTTACTTTATTCATTTTATGCTTCTTTTTAGATATTTTTTTGCTATTATGTGAATATTACTCATACCTGACCACGGTTTTTACCGACTTTGTGATTTGAGTATCTTTAAGATCGGCCCCAATTTCGCCTTCATGGGCAGTATATATTACCTCCTGCAGCAATTCCCCTGAATATAAAAACGTAGTGATCTCCGTGCTTTCTCCCTGATAAATTTTCATCTCGATGAGTCTTTCTTCAGAATCATACTTATTTTCCATGCCGATATTATGGGCATTTACATAATTAACGCGCCCGTATTTGTCACCAATGGTAGTCATTGTTGAATTGGTGTCCTGCGCGATAAAGACATTCTCCTGATAGACTATCTGCACCGAACCCTCCTGCCCGGGATTCAATTCGATCATCATTAGCTGATCGCCGGCGTAGTGATATTTGCAGAGGAGATTGTACGAATTATCCCGGCTTTCAAGCGTTGTAATTCTACCTTTCGAGTCTCTTTCTATCTTCATTGAGTTACCTCGGTCATCATTTGATCCGGCAAACAATCCATTTTCGTACAGGAAAGTAGTGGTCACTCTGACCGCGGATTCAGCCCCCGCGAAAGGTGAAGTACTGACGGAAGAGATGAGCCTCCCCTCGTTATCATAATTAAATATAGTTGAATCAAACGGGGTTGGCATCCGGTCTGAGAGGCTGCTGTTGTCGTATGAAATGTAGGTTTCTTTCGAAATCTTATTCTTTTTTACCGTGGTTTGCCAAACGGGCAGGAACTTGTCCCTCATATTGTTTGAGTACTGAAGATAAACAAGGACATTTTCCGGGATAAAATCCTGTGAGTACGAGGTTAGAAATAACCCTATTAAAAGTGTCAGTAAGTATTTCTGCATTTTCGCGGTTCCTTGGAATAAATTTAATCTGATATATAAGATAACGATTGGTAGTGTAGGAAGTGTTGAGAAAAGGGGCGGATTGGGGTAGTTTGATCGGCTCCGGAAGTGCCAACAGTGAAATTTCATACTTCAAGACCCGCAACTTAACGTTATTAGTTTGACTTATAGAATTTAATAACCCTGCCAGTTCTCCTATCAACCATCATGGCTTCTTTGATCATCTTTTTTGGAAGTTCAGTGTGCATATCCAGATATTGGTTCAAAAGGAAAAAACAGGCATCAAGCTTCTCAGCATATGATTTTTTTGACCAGTATTCAATATCCTGGTCTTCCTGCTCTTGACGGGTTAAAATCTTTATCTCTTTCTCAAGTCTGTAATTTTTCATGCTGCAATATATTGAAATTTTTAAGTCTTCCAAGATGGCACTCCTACGGAGAGCTTCTCAATACGGTGGATATTTGCTACCGATAGATGCCCCCTACGGGGACATTTCCGGCTCATCACTCTGCTAAAATTAACAATAAGGCTTTTGCCACTGCCCCCATTCATACTTCATACTTCATACTTCATTCTTCATACTTCATTCTTCATACTTCATCCCTCATCCTTCAGCCCTCTGCCTTCAGCCCTCTGCCTTCAGCCCTCTGCCTTCAGCCCTCATCCCTCATCCTTCAGCCCTCTGCCC
>JAEYUD010000125.1 GCA_023433685.1 Bacteroidota bacterium | reverse complement strand
CAAGTGTTTTTTCACCTGAAACGAATCGCTCAAGTGAATTTTTGTAAGCATTTAGGAAGAGCTCGCCTTTAAGGTTATATCCTTTTGAGGTAAGGTGAATCTGATCCACGTTAGCGAGAAAATTTGACCTCCAGTTCAGCATCGAATTGCGGCCACCACTTATGTTGTAGATATCATAAAACAGACATCCATTCTCAAATGCCGTTTCCTGTACCAATTGGGCAAAATCTTTACACGACTGCACATTATTCCGCTTGTTGAAAGCATCCTGCACGTTGACAAGCATAATTACTGTTTCCGGGGAGGTTTTTCTGACCAGATTGATTATATCTACCAAGTTACTCTTCAGTTTCGCGGCATCATAACCGCCACCAAAGAAGTCATTAATACCAAGATCGAGTATGAAAAGATCGGGATTGAAAATTTTTACTTCTTCAGGGAACCTTTTTTCACGGAGGATACTTGATAATACGGCGCCATTAACACCGGAACTGGCGTAAAGAACGCCGCCCTCGGAATCACTTTCCAGCAACATCCCATAGAACTCAAATGAATTCTGATCGGGGGAGCTTTTTCCAAGCGAGACTTCTATACTCTCACAATCAGAATTTACTGTGGTTTCAATGAATGGCTCCGTGCTTGTTGAAGGACTAAGAACCACCGGTTCTTCAATTCCCTTGATTTTCAACACCATGTCATACGATGATGGTGTATTTGCAACGAATATCTTGATCCGGGTTCTCTCCGGCTTTTGTATCGTTTTTGAGAATACGAGTTTGAAGTTGGCTGTTGAATCTGCTGTGCGTATTGAATAGCCGGCAAGCCCGATATCAAAAGCAGGATTTGCTTCCGTGTTTTTGGTAAACGACCAGTTTCCCTTTGAATATGTAAAATAGTCGTAAGCAGAGTGGGTTTTTGCCGCTGAATAAGGGAACACCAATCCTCTGCCCCCTTTCCCGTAAAGTTTTTGAAGTTCTTCCCTCAGGTAGCCGGTGTATATATCAGCTTGAAGATGCGAATCACCAATATGAAGAATCCTCAATTTTTTCTTGTCAGCAGAAGCAAGCTTTGTAAAGAAGGTCTGCGCGGCATTTTCATCTTTCCATTCGATGAAGTTCTGACCGGTTCTTAGGAACGGGTAAGTGCCAAGTCTTGTGTAACCGGAACTGTTTGGGTCGTTAGCGCCCGTCATTTCTTCAGGCGCGGTATTTTGCTCCCCGGTCTTTTCAGCCGTGATGATCGAATCAGGAGGAGTAAGAACCGTTGAACTTTTCCCTGTAAGAGGGAGGCTGGAAGTGGCAAAAGTTCCGACAAAGCCCAGCAGAACCATCAAGAAAAGCAAACGGCTTTTCTTCATGCCTCCGCCAATATTGTGTAACTTTTTCATCATGTTGTCATCCGTTATATGTTTCAGGATCTTTTGTTTTTTCTGTCTTTGTAATTATTGAACGAGTCCATCAACCCTTTGAACATTTCGGTGGCAATGATCTTTTGTCCACGGTTAATAAAATGACCGTCACGGGCAGCATAGCCTTTTTGTGCCCAGGCTGATATTGAGTTTTCACCCCCCATTAGCTCATAAGTGTTCCAAAAAGCACACCCGTTTTCAATGGCAGCCTGCTTAATTATTTCAACCACCCTTCCAATATAAGGATGCGAAACGTTACTGCCGCGCCTTATCACACCCATATCACCGGGACCCATAACCAGGATCGAAGCACCATTCGATCGTTTTCTCATTCCGGAGAAGAGATCGTTATAATATTTTTTAACGCGCTCAAGATCTTTTTCCTTCTTAACGGTTGGCATAATATTCATACCATACTGCAAAACGATCAATTTTACATTCAACTCTTCGTATTGCTGTTCAAGGAATTTCCGGTCTATCTTCAACAGACCGTCACCGGAGTGACCTCTGATCGCGAAATTATCCACCTGAATACCTTTGTTTCCATCGAGAAAAATGCCGTAAATCTCAGGGTTTATTCCTGTTCTGAAATCGAACCTCAAAGTGTTACCCATCCCCGGGAAATCAACTGATGAAAAACCAAAAGACCCATTCTCATCAAGTTGTAATGTAGTGATCTCATTGCCGCTTTTTTGGTCACTTATTCTGACCTCGGAACTGTTCCCCACCTCTCCGAAGAATACTTTGATCTTGCTGAATTTTACGTTTTTCACAAGGTTTAATGTTACACTTCCCCGGAGTGAACCACCGCTCTTCCTCTGCTTGTTCTGCGCGAACAAAGGCTTTCTATAAAAATTATAACTGTCTGCCAGATATGCTTCGCCATTAAGGGATGCGGAGGATGAATCGGCCGATGGCTCTTTTTTACCCGGTTTTTTCGGCTCCTGACCGTCACCGGCAGGTTCGTCTTTCTGCTTTTCATCATTCTTTGTTTTACCATTTCCATATCTGAAAACCAGACCGGCAAGTGAATATTTACCGGATCTATAGGCATGGTTGAACACATTGAACCGTTCCCAGTTTTCGGACGTGGTGCGGTAGTAATTCACGTTATCAGTTATATCATCCAACGGAACAAAACCGATCCCTTCGCCCCCAAACTTCTCCTGAAATTGCTCACGTATGTATGTGGTGATCCTGTCACCTTCTATCTGTGAATCACCATAGTGAGCAACCCGCACAGTTTTATTAGGGCTCTCTTTTATAAGGGCTTCAAAAAACGCGTCGAGAGCCTTTCCGGAGCCTGTCTCCGGATTAACCAAATAGCCGGCTGTCTCATCACTTGGCTGCTCAACCGGTGCCGGCTCGTCGGAATCTTCATATTTGCTCAGAAAATTTTCAGCATTTTCATTATTTTGCTGTGCTGATTTGAACAAACTCTCTTTGATATCAGGGAAACTTATTACCATTTCTTCACCGTCAAAGGGTGAAACTATAGTAAATTCAGGACCTGCCAATGCCAAAACGGTAAAAATTCCGTTGACTATCAGGATACTGAACAGTATTTGAAGAGAGTATTTATTCATCGTATTCCATTAATTCAAACTTCAAATTTAACGAATATACCCCTTTTCTATTGTACAATTAAATATCCCCGACGCATGAATTTTCTCTCCAAACTGCTTTTAACTCTTGCTGTTTCCACATTTTTTTGCCACGTCGCCATACCGCAGACGCCCTCTGGTTCTGCCCCGGTATTCAATAGCTCCGAGAACTATATCCGCGACTCAACCGCGCTGAAAAATAAACTCAAAACAGTTTTGGACTCCGGCGGTGCCCGTTCAGCCCTTGGTATTTTTATGATCGGTGATTCATACTTCGCTTCCGGTGAATTCGCAGGATATTTCGACCGTGAGTTGTCCCGTTCGCTGGGCAAAGCCGGAGAATCACTTCTGAGTGTAAATAAAAAATTTCCGGTTTCAATCTCCACTTCAAAAACACATGTCAGGTCTGCAGGACCACCAGTTCGTGCTATCCGTGTATTGACATCAGCAGGAGCTGATCAGATAAGCCTTACCTCGAACGACGGAAAACCGTTGATTGCTGCGTCAGAAGCCTTTCCCGGTGGTGGAATATTGTTCAGGTTCAAAGAACCTTTAAGTGATTTTTACATCTCCAGCGCTAAAAATGTTCCTTACATTCATACTTCCGGGGTGATTCTTTACTACGATTCCCCCGGAATAATAACCGGTTATTTTGGAGTTGTAGCCGCCTCAATTCGTACATACAACAATCAGTTGGGAAGTATCTTTAAAGTGATCGAGATATATAAACCCGATATCCTGATCATAAATTTGGGTTTGAACGACTGCGCTGGTCCAAACTTTAACCGTTCTTATGCCGATATTGAGCTTAAATACCTGTTGCAAAATATAAGAAAGGCATCACCCGGCACTTCGATACTGTATCTTTCACCACCGGGGTTCTACTCCCGGCAGAAAAAGGGATTTCTCCCCTCACCGAATATTGATATTTTCCGGGAACGGATTGCCGGACTTGCCGTAAAAGAGAATTTTGCATGGTGGGACATGAGGGCGGTTATGGGTGGCGATACCTCGATGGTGGCATGGGTGAAAGCCGGCCTCGCCGTGAAAGACTACATTCACCTGACACCGAACGGTATGGCGATCATCTCGAAACTGTTAGCCGAATCTGTGGTTAACCTCTACAGGAAAGAGGAATGAGACTATAGCGATTCGATCTTGTTGATCGATTTCGCTCTCAGACTTTCAAGTGTTTCAGAATTCAGCATGTGGAAAGCTGTATTGCGTATCTTTCCCCACTCTTCATGCATTGGGCAAGGTGTCGAAACCGAGCACCCCGGGAAGCCAAGAATACATGAGTTAAACACTTCGGGACCGTCAAGAACGATAACTATAT
>JAEYUD010000089.1 GCA_023433685.1 Bacteroidota bacterium | reverse complement strand
TCACCTACGCCCCCGGCAATCATGACCTTACGGTTACCGAAGCCGATATCGCGAGGGTGTTCCCTGGTATCAGTCAGTCCCGCGGAACTGTTCAGGGTCTCGGTGAGTATGTTACCGGCAACAACGGCAGCATCGTGATCGAACACGGTCACAAATACAACTTCTTCTGCGCTCCTGATCCTCTTTCGATCAAAAAGACCACGGGAGACAGCAAATCGATAATGCCTCCGGGATACTTCTTTACGCGTATCGCCACTTCCTCCATAGTTGAAGGCAAACCGAAAACAGAGAACAAGTTCCCTCTGTACAATATCGACAAAAATGACCCCGAACAGGTACTTTTGAACTATTACTATATGACCTGGAAGGGGATTCTTGAGACTCTCCCTGTTAAAGAGAAGTTTGCTGAGAAGGTTATTGTTACCAACATAGACGGGATGAACGATACCTATTCGATGTCAGATGTTATTCCGCAATTCAACACCGCGACAGGAAAATTTTCTGTAAAAGTATACGATGGACTCGTAACTTCCTGGGAAGAGCGCCAGGCTATTAATGGTGTTAAAGTTAAGACCTCCGCGGCTGACGCGATTCTCGGTTCCAACGATGATGACCTGACCGACATGCAGTCAAAAATACAGTATTTCGACACCGATGCTTCGAAAAGGATCGTTATATTCGGACATACACACAAAGCCAGAGTGGTACCCTTCAAGAATCTGAAAGGCGAAAAGACCATTTATGCCAACTCGGGTACCTGGATCGATCATTCTCTCGACCATCCTAACAGCACATTCGTGGTTGTCACAGAAGGCGATGGCGATTCACCCCTTACTTTCGTGAACCTCTATCAGTACACCGGCAACGGTACCGCAACGAGGTGGGGGAAGGCGCAAGCGAGTAGGTATTAGTCCGCCGCGGCGGATTAGGTATTAGTTATTAGTTATGAGGTATGAAGTATGAGGTATGAAGTATGAGGTATGAGGTATGAGTATTTAGAGGATTTATTCATTTGAATTTGGGAGTTGCTTGTTACATTTGCATTGAATTAATTATTGTTTTTGGTTAATAACAAGGTAAAATGAGCAGAGATCAATTTTTCGCGGAAGGGAAGAGGTGGCGGGCAGCCGTTGCTGATTTCCAGAAATCACATGCCGGCAAAAGCACCTGGCAACTCCTTAATTCGATAATTCCATTTATTCTTTTGTGGGTGTTAATGTATGAAAGCCTCGAGTGGAGCTACTGGATCACCCTGTTGCTGGCGTTCCCCACGGCGGGGTTCAGTGTAAGGCTTTTTATCATTCAGCATGACTGTGGTCACGGCTCATTTTTCGGATCAAGAAAGATCAACGACCGTATTGGCATACTGTGCAGCATTTTCACGTTTACTCCTTACCAATACTGGAAACTGAACCATAATATTCATCACGCTCACGCCGGAAATCTTGACCAACGCGGAATTGGTGACATTTACACAATGACGGTGCAGGAGTATCTTGGATTAAGTAAGTGGGGGAGATTCAAATACAGGGTTTACAGAAATCCCCTCGTTCTGTTCATGATCATCCCGACACTTCTATTCGTGGTGTTTTACCGTTTCCCTACTGTGAGGGCGAAGGTGTTGAAGCCATCTTATCCGAGTATCTATTATACCGATGTGATGCTTGGGGTGATATTTCTCGTGCTTGGCTGGTTCACAGGGTTTGTTAACCTTTTGATGATCCAGCTTCCGGTAATAATGATCGCCGCTACAGCCGGTGTC
This sequence comes from Bacteroidota bacterium, assembly GCA_023433685.1. Taxonomy (GTDB): domain Bacteria; phylum Bacteroidota; class Ignavibacteria; order Ignavibacteriales; family Ignavibacteriaceae; genus UTCHB3. Next base: position 1,685 of record JAEYUD010000089.1, on the reverse strand, counting down.
TGGCTGTTTTACGTACAGCACCAGTTCGAAGAAACTTATTGGGCGGAGAGTGAAAATTGGGATTTCGCGAGTGCTGCCATACAAGGGAGCTCTTACTATAAATTACCGAAGGTACTTCAGTGGTTCACAGGAAACATCGGGTTCCACCACATCCACCACCTTAGCCCCAAGATACCTAATTACAATCTTGAGAAATGCCATAAGACCAATCTTCCGTTCAGCGCCGCGCCAACTCTCACACTGTGGAGCAGTTTGAAGAGCATCAGACTCGCGCTTTGGGATGAAGGGCAAAGAAAATTGGTGAGTTTCAGATATCTGAAAAATTTCCGCCCGGAAATGGAATAATTATTACAGGAGCCGGCCTACGGCACCTGCCTAAATTGGTGTTTAAGCCTGTTTTTAGTTAAAACAGGCTTTCTACTAAAGCCGTGAGATCTTTCAGAAGGAACGGCTTCGAAAGGTAATGAGTAAAGCCCTTCTCAAGGAACTCTGTCTTATCAGCTATTGCCGCGTAAGCCGTGATCGCCACGAACGGGGTATCCTTATACCGGTCACCCTCTTTGATCTTCTCCATAAGCTGAACACCATCAAGACCATGGCGCAAGTTGATATCGAACAGGAATGCATCGTATTCGTGTTGCTCCAGCAATTTAAAGGCATCGTCGGCATCAATTCCAAAATCGATATGGAATTTCCCGGAGAGTACCCGGGACACGATATTTTGGCAGTAGCTGTCGTCTTCTATATAAAGCAGCCTTTTGGCAGTTGGAGGAAGTTGATCAGTCATTTAGTCCTTCTTTTGATGTTAATTGTAGTTCCGGTGAAAAGGATCTTCTAACCGGAATGGAAAAAGTAAAAATGGAACCTGTACCGGGCATACTGTTCAAAGATATTTTACCCCCTAAAAGTTCCACAAACCGCTTTGTTATCGAAAGTCCCAATCCGGTTCCTTCGAATGATCGTCCCCTTCCTTCGCTTGCCTGCCGGAAAGGGAGCCATATTAGTTCCTGTTTTTCCGGTTCTATTCCAATACCGGAGTCTTTGACCGAAACTACAAGTCTGACGGAATCATCAGGAGAGTGAAGGATATCCGCGGAAATGGAGACATCCCCCTCATTTGTGTATTTGATCGCGTTACTTACGAGTTTATCGAGTATGTTGTAAACTATTTTCCTGTCGCTGAAGAATACTGGATCGCCGGGCATGGGTTCGAATGAAACGGTGATATCCTTTAGAATGGCTTCACTTTTATAGTAAGCCACCACTTCATTAATGATATTGTTTACCCCGATCTCTTCAGAGGCCACCCTCACTTCATTGAAATCGAGCTGGGCGAGGCTCAAAATTTTATCCAGCGTGTCAGTCAGTCTTCTCGCTCCATTTGTTATGCTCTTTACCATTTCGAGTGCGTCCGGGTCTTTCACCGTTTCCGCGAGTATTTGCGCGAACCCCAGAATGCCGACGAACGGTGTTCTCAGTTCGTGATTCATGTTCGCGAAGAAGTGAGACTTCAGTTGGTTCATCTCCTCGGCTTTTTCTTTCGCGTTTCGAAGTTCTTCGAGTTGCCTCAGCTGTTCTGTCACGTCACGTGCCACGATCACAAAGTTCTCCGGTGTGCCGTTCCGGATGATGGGAGCCGACCTTACTTCAACGGGGAGCAGCGAGCCGTCTTTTTTTGTAACTTC
>JAEYUD010000009.1 GCA_023433685.1 Bacteroidota bacterium | reverse complement strand
AAACTTGATCCGGCGACCCCCGCTTCTTAATCTGTGGTCTGGTACTTCCCGACTAAAAACGCCACTGTAGCCGAATGGCAAGGGGGTGTTATTGGAACTGTCGCAATTAACGATGAATATAACCCCGACAAAGAATTTCCGGATGTTTGGGTGACATTGGCAATAGACGGCAATCTTTATGTTGGAAGTCAGCACGAAGTCTCAAAAGAAACCACGCCTGATATGTTGAACAAAGGGAAGTACCCGGTTCCTAAACTGCTGGCAAAATTAAATATCGGTCCTTCGATCGCGACGCCAATTATCACAAGTGGCAATAAAATAGTTGCTCCCACCTACACGGGTCTGCACCTGATCCAGATGGAGTTTGTTAAAGGTAAAGCCGGTGACGGGGCAACCGCCAAAAATGCTGCCGGTGTTGAGTACGGGGTAAGGCTGAAAAAGTTGGATACATTTAATCCCGGCTCATTTGAAGCCACACCTATAGTCTGGAACGATACCGTTTACTGTTCAAGCAGGGATGGTTATCTTTACGCGCTTGGTTAGCAGATAAAAAAAGGGGTCATGACGTGATCATGACCCCTTGAATCTCAAAAGCAGGAACCTACTTTTTAATTCCCTTCATAATATTCGACTCTTCTTTCTTCCATCTGTAGCATATACCAAAAGGCATGTGTTTAACTTTTGATTTATCACCGTAAATGGTCTTGAGCTGAGTCTGGTAAGCCCATGGGAAATCGCTGATCGGTTTGATATAAGTACCGTAGTAGGTCATATCCCATTTGCCATTCTCAAGGAATTTTACAGGGATACCTGTATCGGTCTGAACCATGTAACTGGCATTCTCAAGAATAAATGCACGAAGATCTGAGAAACCTTCACCATGCAGAAGATAAGAAGCAGCTTTCGTAAAGAAGATAACCGGCGCGTTACTTGTTACAAGTTTCTGAATGTTCTTCCTCTTCGCCCATGACGCATTTTGAGTGTCAGAGCTGAAGTAGTAAAGCTTTTTAACTTCCTTCTGATCCTTGTCGGTAAAGTAGATCACGCAACCTTTAGCTCCATTTTTTAGCTGGTCACCAGAGAGAAGCTGGTCATCCTGGAGGAGGAAATCACCATCTTTGTTGGTGGTGATATATTTCACGTCAAGAACCGTGTTTTCGTTTCGCGCGAGGAAGAGGAACATCACCGGGATCACACCGCGGAAAATGCCCTGCTGAAGATCGCTGTTCATCTGTTTGGTGATGAAGTAACCGCGTGTGGTAAGAATTCTGAGTGACTGCTGAAGATCATCAAGGTAGTCTTTAAGACTGGCATCGCTTGCTTTGATCTCATTCGGGAGTTTGTTTACAGGTTCGAGACCCTGGAGGATGTAAAGATTTGCATTCGGGAAAAATTTATCCGCGAAGAGGAAATCCGGACCACCGAACGGGTAGAATACTGTTTTCGCCTTGGGGTCGAAATCTTTCAGTTCAGTGGATGCCCAGTACTCAACCGAGTCAAGGATATCCTGCTCAAGTTTTGCCCAGCGCGTAGTGAAGAATTTCTGGTGCTCTTTCCAGGCTTTATCCTGTGTGATCTTGAAGTATTTCGATGTTGCCGGCACTTCGATGCCTCCAAGTATCTTTGCCATGTCGTCATAGCGCATGTCGTACTTTGAGAGGTCGATCTTTTGTGAAGTTTCGGTTGCCGGTGCGGTTGTTTCCTTTTTAACAGTATCTTCTTTTATCGGTGTGGTTGATGCTGTTTTCTGGCATCCGGAGAGGATAACAAAAAGGGCGATCAGGATAAAGGAATTTACAGGTATCAACTTCTTCAGAAGAAGAGAAAAATTGTGATTCATTATTAGTTAACCTTGTTATTGATTTTCGAATTTCTTATTAAAATGACCCGCTATATAGTAAACTGCGACTCCGGAGAGAACAGTGGCAAGACCTGCAAGAGACTCTGCGGGTTTGTCCATTAGAATGTGTGTCAGCATCCATATTTCAAACAGTATAAATATTATCGGGGTAACGGGATACCCGAAAGTTTTATAAGTTCTTGGGATGTGTTTTAATTTGGTGCGCAGTATAAATATTCCAAACACCGTGGCTGTAGTTGACAAACTCAACGTAAAACCGATATATACCAATACCTGCTCGAATGTATAAGTGACGATCATAAACACTGCCACGGCACTCTGAAAGAGAATCGGAACTACAGGTACTTCTTTTCTTAGACTTTTAAATTTATTGTAGATGTTTGGAATTACATCTTTCATCATGGTTTGAGTAACCCTGGGTCCGATGAAAGTCATTCCGGAGATAGCCGAGAGCAGACAGATAGAGATGAGCATGCCTACAATAACAGCCCCCGACTCGCCAAAAATACCTTTCGCGGCGAGAAGTCCAACATCTATTTGTCCTTTAAGCTGCTCAACAGGTACAATGTAAAGGAAAGCGAAATTCAGCAGCACATATAGTACCATCACGATCATGGTACCAAGAAAGAGGGCAAGAGGAACGTTCCGGGTGGGATTCTCAACCTCTTCGGTGATATACGCTGCACCGTTCCAGCCTGAGTATGAATAAGAAACGTAAATTAAAGATACAGCAAACGGAGTGCTTAACAGTGCTTTAAAGTCGTAGTCGAATCCAAGGAAGGGGAGTGGTGTTGAATCACCAAAGAAAAAGGCTGAACCAATGAGACCAATTATCAGAACCACCACAAGAGAAGTGATGTACTTTTGGAAATTGCCACTCACACTAACCTTAATAATATGAATGGCGGTCATCACGAACACGGCTCCGAGTGCTATGATCATTTTAACTGATTCAAAGTTGGGATCTGACTTGTCTGAAACCACACCGCCAAAATAGGTGCCGAGAGCCATACCGGCGAGAGCTATGGGTGCAGCGAAAGCAACCGTGGCAGAAACATAACCGGAAAGAAATCCGACTATTGGATGATACAATTTTGAGAGAAAGTTATATTCACCACCAGAGCGCGGGAAGGCCGAGGTTAACTCGCCGTAAGTAAGCGCGCCAGCTGTGGCTATAACACCACCGATTATCCATAGTGCCAGCAGGGGAGGCACTGACTGGATATCGAACACCTGAAATCCGAGGCTTGTAAAAACACCGGTACCGATCATGGTGGAGATCGTTACCGTGGTAGCAGTAATTAAACTGTGTTTTTTATTGTCATTTGGCATTAAAGTCCCGATATAAAATGTAGTTAAACATAAACTTAAATTTACTCAATATCAGTGATATTTCTATTGGGATTTTTATTGATTCACCGGTTGAACCGGGCCATTTATTACTATTAATGATATTCAAGCCGGGGAAGGGAATCTCCAACCGGTCGACCGCCCGAGAGTGTAAATAAGTGTAAATGGTCACTTCACAGTGACCAAAATAGCTCGGTCGGATGACCGAGCGGGGCTAAAAAGAGATGAAAAGGCTAAAAAATAGCTCGGTCAGTCGACCGAACGGTCGATTTTTCTTGCATGAAGGCTGACATGGGAGTAAATTTGAATCAAAGATTTTGATAAATATTTCAATCACAAGTTTTCGAGGTAATGATGTCTGTTAAAAAACAGTTTTTAAAGAGCGAGCCTGTCTGCAAGGTGACCTTCAGAATTGAGAAGGAAACCGGCAAGCCGTTCCAGAGCGCCAGCGTTGTTGGTGATTTCAATGGATGGAATGCTGAAGCTCACCCTATGAGCAAACTTAAAAAAGACGGTTCTTTCTCTTTAGTAGCTGAAATACCAACAGGATCAGTTTATCAGTTCAGATATGTTCTCGACGGTAATACCTGGGTAAACGACAATGAAGCCGATGGATTCGTAAGCTCACCTTACGCTGATTCACAGAACGGTCTTCTTGATCTTACCAAATAAGAATTGATCTCCCGTATGTATCCGGCCCTGGTTTATCCGGGGCTTTTTTATTTTAAAGGATCAATATTTTAATTTTCCGGTAAATACAGAAGTAAAGTGATGGAAATAGTAGAGTACACTCCCGAGTGGAAGAGCAAATGGGACAGTTTCGTTGAGAACTCGAACAACGGAACAGTCTTTCATAAACAGGTATTTTTTGATTATCATACCCCCGGCAAATTCACTTTTAACCACCTGATCGTTCTCGACAGAGGAAATATAAAAGCTGTTCTCCCCGGCAGGATAATGCCGGATGGATTTTATGAATCCCCGATTGGTGCCAGTTACGGTTCGATAGTAACTGATGACATCCGCTTCGCGGAGGCTCTTGAGATTGTCGAATTGTTGATCGAATATGGAAAGCAAAATGGATTCAGAGGGTACACACTGACTTCCGCCCCCGACATATATGAAAGAACCCGGAACCAAAGTCTAGATTTCGCGATGCTTTGGAGCGGATTCAAATATGACCTTCACTACATTTCCAGCTGCATAAAGCTTGATCCAAACGAAGATTTTCTCGAAAAATTTGCTCCAACCACCCGGAGGAACATCCGCAAAACCTTCAAGGAGGGGTGGCTCGAAGTGGAGGTTAACAACAGGTATGATGAATTCTACCCGATACTTCTCGACAATAAAGCCCGTCACAATGTAAAACCCACACATTCGCTTGATGATATCTACCGGATCGATGAGTTAATGCCCGGGATGATGAAACTCTTTATGGTGTACCACGATAAAAAACCGATCGGTGGCTCCCTGATGTTCAACACCAACAAGTATGTTACACTTTGCTTCTATAACATGCTCAGATATGAATATGAGCACATGAAACCCATTCAGAGGGTGATGTACGAAGTGGTGAAATGGGCGACCGAAAGCGGCTACAAATATGTGGATATTGGAGTCTCCCAAGACACAAAAGCGGCAAATCCGATGACGCCAAGCATGAATCTGATCGAATTCAAAGAGAAATTCGACGCGAGAACCGTCATGAGAAACACCCTGAAAATTGAGTTCTAAGAACTTGAACGGGAAGAGGGCAGTGATCTCTTTTCTCGGTAACATCAACTACGACACCAGAGCCCGAAATCTTTATTTCTCGCTTGTTGAACTTGGTTATGATGTGAATACTTTAAGTTTCGACTGGTACAACCGCCCGCAAGGTGGTTCCATTCCCGTGGTGAGGCTAAGTAAATCGGTATCGTCGCTCTTCTTCTATCTCAAATTCATCCTGACCGTTGTTCGCGGATTGAGTCTCAACAAATATGACCTCTATATCGCCTCGGATATCTATAACCTTCCATTTCTCTCATTCTTTGCGCGATTCAGGGGTAAACCTCTCTTTTATGATTCAAGGGAACTATTCAGATACCTCGCCGGACTAAAGGGGAAGCAAAAAGTGCAAAAGTTGCTGGCGTGGATTGAAAACAAATATATCAGGGATTGTGACAACATAATCGTGACCGGATGGATGGACGCGGAAGTGTTGATCGAAGATTACGGTCTCCCGGAAGGGAAGTTCATTCTTCTTAGAAATTTACCTCATCGGTTTGAAATATTGAATCCTTTGGATATCAGGGCAAAATATGGCTTCCCGGATAATTCAGTTATTCTGATCTATCAGGGAGTGATTCTAAACGGACGGGGATTAAAAATTCTAATTAAAGCCCTCAAACAGCTCGAAAAAACCTGTCTTGTGATCATGGGTGATGGAGACCTGAAAAGCGAGCTGGAATCCCGGATCGAAAATGAGGGACTGACCGAACGTGTGGTGTTCACGGGTACAATTCCGCAATCGGATATATTGTCATACACCGCGGCAGCTGATATCGGTTGCACGTTAATAGAAAACATCAGCAAGAGTTACTACTACGCACTTCCGAACAAGATGTTTGAATATATTGCCGCGGGAATTCCGGTGTTGGCGAGTAACCTCCCTCAAATGATGCAGGTAATAGATGAGTACGGAGTGGGCAAGTACGTTGACCCGGACGATATTGAATCGGTGGTTGCCGGAATTAAGGAATTGTCAGATTCCGGAAGAAAAAAGGAAATAGCCGAAAAGGCGCGAAAAGCCCACTTGGAGCTGAACTGGGAGGCGGAATTCTCGAGGGTGAAGCACCACTTCAGTTGATCAGCGGGTGTGTTTGATAATAATGTGCGCCGGTTTATTGTAGAGAAGATTAGTCATCCTGTCTTTGAACTTCCAAAACCGGAAGGGAAAATATCGCAGAATAACGTAGGTTCTTAAAAATATTAGAAGTTTATTCCCGAAGGTTGCCCATTCGAGATATGAATGATCGACAGTTCTGAAAAGCGATAACAACACATTTTCATCAAACGAGTGGATGTGCGCGTGCAAGGGAGTCGGTTGGTTGCAGTGAACGCAGAGTGAATATTGAAGTTTTTCCTTGTAAGGAGTGGTGATTATTAATTGTCCTCCTTTTTTTACAACCCGGGTCAGTTCGAGTACGAATCCCTCCGGATCATAGACATGTTCTATGACCTCACTCGCGATCACGAGGTCGAATGAACCATCCTTATAAGGGAGTTTGAACGCGTCGCTGCTTACACATGAGTGGAGCAGGCCCGGTACTTTCTCTTTTGCTTTTTTCAGGTTTTTAAGCGAAATATCCATCGACACCACTTCAAAACCTTTTTGGGTGAACTTTTCAGCCACCCACGCGCTGCCGGCACCTACATCGAGAACGCGACCATTTTTTACATCAACTTCGGAGATGATATACTCCCGGACGCGTCGCTCATCGTGCGCGGTTGCTCCTGAACGGTCTTCGAAATAATCGAACTCTTCGGCATCCCGTTTGTAATGGTCGATGTAATTAAAGTCGGCTTTTTTCATTTTATTGAAGGTTTTTCCTAAATTTCAAAATTCAAAAAGAAAGATAACGCAATTTCCGCAAAATGACAGAGAAGAGAAGATTCCTTGTAGCCAGGATCGACAGAATTGGTGACACTGTTCTTGCGACGCCAATTCCGCGAGAATTGAAACGCTCTTTCCCGGGGTGTGAAGTGTCGGTTCTTATCAGAAGTTACACTCGCGATATCTTTGAGGGAAATCCGCACGTGGATAATATTCTGGTTTGGGATGATTTTGGAAAGGGATTGAAAAAGATCATGGATCTTGGGCACTTCCTGAGATATTTCCGTTTCACCGATATTTTCATGCTTCTACCCAACGAAACATTGGCCTATGCCTCTGTTATCGGTGGCATCAAACGGAAATTCGGAACAAGCAGGAAGCCGTATCATTTTTTGACTCGCACGAAAACCCTCACGAGAGGTGATGATGCTTCGGTTAAAAGTGAAGCTGCATGGTGCCTCGAGTTTGTAAAAGCCGCGGGTGGAAGTGTCGCCGGTGACGCCACGGAGATCCATCTTACAGATGATGAAAGAATCAGGATCTCAGATATCCGGAAAACCCTTGCCCCAAACGGTGAGAAGATCACCGGTGTCCACATCACAAGCGGTGGTTCGGCTCCCAACATGCCACCTGAAGAATACCTTAAACTAATTTCCGCTTTATCTGAAAAAGAGGGGATTAAAGTAGTAGTGACCGATAACCAACTGCCGGATGGAATATCGCTTCCTGATGCAATACCGATGCCGAATAAAGAGAAGACCCTCAGAGAAGCAATACTCAATTTTGCGGCACTCGATCTTCTGATCTCGTCATCAACAGGCACCATGCACATTGCTGCCGCGTTGAAAGTTGAGACTCTGTCTCTGTTTTGCCCCTTGCCCGCCTGTACGCCATCGTTATGGGGTCCCGTGGGTAATAAAGCCCGATTTATCCTCCCCGCGCCGGAATACTGTCAAACCCGCTGCCCGGGCGATCCTAAAAAATGTGATTTCTCCGGCATCGGAGGAATAGATGCCTCAAGAATCCTAAACGAATTTTAATGTTCATTCCTCTACTTTCATCCCTCAGACACACAATTTCATACTTCATACCTCATCCCGTGATATTAGAAATCCATCCCGCAGCCCTCATCCTTCAACCATGAGACTTCACAGTTCATAGCTCACATTTCACACTTCCAAAATTGGCAAATTGCTGAAAATTTCGTATATTTCCTGACTATGAAAAAAATGTTTACTATAGCCATAGACGGTCCCGCGGGTTCGGGAAAAAGCAGCACGGCAAAGCAAGTCGCGAAGCGATTGGGGTATCTGTTTATTGATACCGGAGCGATGTACCGGGCTGTAACTCTTTTGGCTATAAGGACAGGGAACCTTGACGACAGTGAGACGCTGTTTAAGCTGTTGGCGAGCAATACCATTACCCTCAGACCTGGTGAAGATGGCAATATAGTTTTCATGAATGATGAAAATATTACCCAGGCCATCAGAACCGAAGAGATCAACAAAAACGTTTCAAAAATAAGCTCTTACCCCGGTATTCGCGCTGAATTGGTTAGAATGCAGCAGGAAATGGGTAAAGAGGGTGGCGTTGTGATGGAAGGTCGTGACATTTGTTCCGTTGTTTTCCCCGATGCCGAATTCAAGTTCTACTTCACCGCGAGCGTTGATGAGCGCGCGAAAAGAAGACAAAAAGAACTTGAAGCAATCGGCACTTTCATTTCGCTTGATGAGGTGAGGGATAGCATTATCAGGCGTGACAATTACGACTCCGGTCGTGAAGTTTCGCCGTTAAGCAAGACAGCCGACGCGATCGAGATAAACACCACTTCGATGACTTTAGATGAACAGTGTGACTACATCGTTAAACTTGTCCGCGAAAAGGAACAGATTGAAGCTTAATTCGGTTTTATTCAAGAAAGAGGAGAACTGATGAAAGTTACGGTTGACAAGAACGCCGGCTTCTGCTGGGGCGTGGTTAGAACGATAGATATCGCTGAAGATTCGCTTAAAGTAAGACCAAAAGTTTACTGCCTCGGAGATGTTATCCACAATACCGAGGAAGTTGCCCGACTGAAAAGGCTCGGGCTTGATACAATATCTGTTGATGATTTTCCCCGGATCGAAAGGGGAAGCACAGTGCTCATAAGGGCGCATGGAGAACCGCCTGAAACCTACAGAAAAGCCCTTGAATACGGGCTTGAACTTATAGACGCCACTTGCCCGATAGTTACCAAGGTTCAGGAAAGGGTAAGAAAGTTTGTTGACAAGGGGTTCCAGGTAGTAATATTCGGTAAAAAGAACCACGCCGAGGTGATTGGGATTAACGGGGTTACCGGAAATACAGCAATTGTGGTACTGAACCGGGATGAGGCACTTGCCTCGGTTGACTTCAACCGGCCCACTGTTCTTTTCTCGCAGACGACCATGGACAAACAGGAATTCAAGGAAGTGGCGGAAGCCCTTAAACAGAAACTTGAAACTCTTGTGATCGGTTCAATTGAAGAAACAGCGGTTGAGTATCACGCGAAGGATACCATCTGCGGTCAGGTTTCAGGTCGCGAGAAAAAGCTGCAACAGTTTGCTGCTGAAAACGATATTATAATTTTTTCTGCCGGGAGAAAGTCGAGCAACGGCAAAGTGCTTTATCACATCTGCCATGATGTGAATGAAAGGACCTACTTCGCCGAAACGAAGGAAGAGATCGACTGGAGCTGGTTCGAAGGTGCCACTTCCGTGGGCATTACCGGTGCCACTTCAACACCTCACTGGGTGATGAGGGAGATAAAGGCACTGATCGAACAAAAGTTCGGAGTGGAAGAAGAAGTTTCCTAATACATAAACTGCAGTTAGTTAACTGATGTAAAACTAACAATCATTAACGCCGCGCGCCCTTTGGCAGTTTTGAGCAGACGGCAAAAACCGTACATTGGAGGATTGATGTCCGACGAAATGAAGACCCCTAAGAATGATCTTGAGGTCTTGTTTAAGAAGTCAAGGAAGAATTTCTTTGACGATGAATATTCACAAGAAGAATTTTCGCAACTCGCGTCTCTCTTTGGCGATTCTTTCAGGAACGTTAAGGAAAAAGAGATGGTCAAGGGTAAAATTGTCCGTATCCAGCCTGACTATGTTATAGTTGACGTTGGATTCAAATCAGAGGGTCAGATCCCGATCTCTGAATTTGAAGGAATGGCCGACCTGGCTCTTGGCACCGAAGTTGAAGTGGTGCTGGAGAATGTTGAAGATCAGGAAGGTAATCTTGTTCTCAGTAAAAAGAGAGCCGACTTCCTCAGAGTGTGGGAAAGAGTTCTCGCGGCTCACGACAGTGGCGATGTGATTCAAGGTAAGATCACCCGCAGGATAAAAGGCGGTATGGTTGTGGATCTTATGGGTATGGACGCGTTCCTCCCGGGATCACAGATCGATGTACGCCCGATCAGGGATTTCGATGCATTTGTTGGCAGAGACATGGACTTTAAGGTTGTGAAGGTTAACATTCCGACCGAGAACGTTGTGGTTTCGCACAAAGTGCTTGTTGAAGAAGAACTTGCCGACCAGAGACACGCGATTTTACACAGCCTTGACAAGGGACAGATCCTTGAAGGTACAGTTAAAGCCATTACAGACTTCGGCGTGTTCGTTGATCTCGGCGGCGTTGACGGTCTGATTCACATTACCGACCTCAGCTGGGGCAGGATCAACCATCCTAACGAGGTGGTTAAACTCGATGAAAAGATCAAGGTTGTGGTTACCGACTTCGATGAAGAGAAGAGAAGAATCTCACTCAGCCTTAAGAAACTCCTCCCGCACCCATGGGAAAACATTGCCGAGAAGTACGAGATCGGCAAGAAGGTTTCTGGTCGCGTTGTATCTCTTACCGAATACGGTGCATTCATTGAGATCGAAAAGGGTATCGAAGGCCTCATTCACAACAGTGAAATGAGCTGGACCCAACACATCAAACATCCTTCGCAGATGGTTTCGATGGGACAGGTTATCGATGCTGTTATCCTCAGCCTCGACGCTGATGAGAAAAAGATATCACTCGGCATGAAGCAGCTTGAGCCAGATCCTTGGCATGAGCTTATGGCTAAATACCCTGTTGGCAGCAAGCACTCAGGTATTGTTAGAAACCTTACCAATTTTGGTGTGTTCGTTGAAATGGAGCCGGGCATTGACGGTCTTATCCACATCAGTGACCTCTCATGGACAAAGAAGATCCGCCACCCCGGGGAAGTTGTCAAGAAAGGTGAGAGAATTGATGTTATGGTTCTTTCAGTTGATACCGACCAGAGAAAAATTTCTCTCGGACACAAACAGATCATGGACAACCCATGGGATAAATTCGAGACCCTTTACGGTACCGGAATTGAAACCAGTGGAAAGATATCAAGACTGATCGAAAAAGGTGTTATTGTAGAGCTTGAAGAAGGCGTTGATGCTTTCGTTCCGACCTCACAGCTTTCGCCCGGAAAGATCAAAAATGTTACGAATCACTTCCAGGTTGATCAGGAACTGAATCTTAAGGTTATCGATTTCGATAAAGAGAACAAGAAGATTGTTCTCAGCACTGTTGCTTATCTCAAAGATAAAAGCGATGAGGTGATAGCCGAGTACATGACCACTCATAAGCTTGAGAAGGTTAATGTAAGCGACTTCAAGAATGCTGAGACATCCAAGGTTGAAAGCGTTGATTTCCCGACTTTCGAAGTTTCACCCGCAGCGGGTAAACCGAGAAAAGAAGGCAACTAATTTTCGATTCGATCGTTGATTTGGAGGCTGCACTTTGTCCACCACTCCCCAAATCCCAAAGGGACAGGGGGACAAGGGCGATGCAGCCTCTTTTTTTTTCAAGTAGCAGATCCCGAAGGGACAAGTGAAGAAAGTAGCACTACACACACTCGGTTGTAAACTTAATTTTTCGGAGACCTCTTCGATAGGAAAGCAGTTCATGAAGAACGGCTTTGAAGTTGTCGATTTTAGTCAGGAGGCCGATGTTTATGTTATCAATACGTGTACTGTAACAGAAAATGCCGAACGTGACTGCCGTCAGGTGGTGAGGAAAGCCCTTCGGACGAATCCGGGTGCTTATGTTATGGTTACGGGTTGCTACGCTCAGCTCCGTCCTGATGAGATTGCCGGAATTGATGGTGTGGACGTGGTGCTCGGCAGTAAAGAGAAATTTGATGTTTTCGCTTTTATGGACAATTTTGAGAAGCGTGATCTTGCCTGCATTTTTGTTTCACCGACTGAAGATCTGAGCACTGAGTTCGGATTTGCTTCATCCGGTGAAGCTGACAGCAGGACGAGGGCTTACTTCAAGATTCAGGATGGCTGCGACTACAAGTGCACTTTCTGCACGATTCCGCTGGCGAGGGGAGCGAGCAGGAGCATGGACCCCGGTAAGGCTGTGGAAAAGTTCGCCGAACTTCTGGATCACGGCTATAAGGAGATAATTCTTACGGGTGTTAATGTGGGTGACTATGGCAAAGCCACCACACGTGGCACGGCAAGTGGAGGAAATGTCGACTCTACATTTTATAACCTTCTTCTGAAGCTTCTTGATGTTCCGGGGGATTTCAGGCTCCGCATCTCATCGATTGAGCCAAACCTGCTTACGGATCAGATACTCGAACTGACTGCCGGGTCGGAGAAGATGGCGAAGCATTTTCATATTCCGCTGCAGAGCGGCAGTCCTTCCATACTTCGTCTGATGCAGAGGCGGTATAATACTGCTTTCTACGAAAAGCTTATCTACCGGGCAAAGAAGAAGATACCGGGTGTGGGTATCGGTGTTGATGTTATCACGGGGTTCCCGGGTGAAGGGGAGAAGGAGTTTATGGAGACGCATAATTTTCTGCTTGGTCTGCCTGTTTCTTATTTCCATGTTTTTACTTATTCGGAGCGGCCGAGGACGAAGGCGATAAACATGTCAGGAATGGTGGATGTGGCAGAGAGAAAGAGGCGGACGAATGTGCTCAGGATTATGAGCCAGAAGAAGAAGGATGATTTTTATGCAGGGATGACCGGGAAGACGGTTGATGTGCTTTTCGAATCCCAAGCCCAAAGGGACAAGGGGGAGAAGAATTCCGATCACTCCCAAAGGGACAAGGCCGGCGTGATGAGGGGATTTTCTTCGGAGTACGTAAAGATAAGTCACCCTTTTGACCCGGCATTGACAAATAAATTTACTAAATTTAAGATCAATTCCACTGATGGTGAGCATTGCTTCGGTGAGGTGGTCGAGAATGAAACAGTAACATCGTAAGGTCTTTCATGAAAAGAGTTTCAGCATTTTTAGCAATTCTTTCGTTTGTGTTGTTTGCCCAGGGTTCAGGAAGTATTGCCGCGTTAAAGGCGGGGATCAATCCGGGTGATGGATTTTCTATTGCTTCGGAATCGAATCAACTCCTGACTCCTTCGGCATCGAAGAAAAACGCTGGACTGGCGATTCTTTACTCGGTTCTTGTACCGGGAATGGGGGAACTGTATGCCGAAGGTTTTGAAAGCGGCAAGTATTTTACTATTGCTGAAGCCGCGCTTTGGATTACTTACGGGGGAATGAAGTATTATTCGAACAGGCAGAAGGATAGCTATTTTTCTTACGCTGAATCTTACGGGGGTGTTACCAACATGTCCGGCAAGAACGGCGACTACTATGCTGACATCGGTAACTACCTTAATATAAACGATTTCAACGACGATATGGCGAAGCAGGGCAGGTTCAGCAAAATGTACAACCTGAACACCCACTACTGGAACTGGAATAGCAACACGGAGCGTAAGAGCTACCGTGAGCTGTGGACTTCATCGGAGAGCTGGAACAACAATCTCAGGTTCGTTGTTGGCGGGATGATCCTTAATCGTATCGCGAGCGCGATTAACGCGGTGAGGCTGGTCTCCCGCTACAACAAGAACGTGGAGACAACGTGGAACTTTTGGTTCGACTATAACCTTGCACAAACCGCTCCGGCAAATATTTCGCTGAATTTTGTGAAGATGTTTTAGTGGTGATCCGCCGCGGCGGAGTGAGTAGGGAGTAGCGAGGGAGTGATGAGATTTCATTACCCGTTGCGCGTTACCCGTTATCCGTGGTGAGTGGCGAGTGGTGATTTGAAACTTAATTTGGGGCGGGCAGGTTTTAATAGAGAAAAAGATGCTTATGAGAATCCTGATTTTATCGATTTTAGTAACATTCAGCGTGTTTTCCC
>JAEYUD010000288.1 GCA_023433685.1 Bacteroidota bacterium | reverse complement strand
ATCGAAGGGAAGTATAGCCAGTCGATGAGCCGTCCCGCGTCGCTGATGGATACCGACTATAAACCCGGAGGAGCGCAAACAGGTAACTCTGCAATTGAGATCAAACTCAAGTTCGACAAGCTTGATGATGTTAAAGATGAATTCACAATCATGGTTACAAACGGAACGGTCATACGGAAAGAAAAATGGGACGGCGTTAACTTTACGAAGTTCAAAGACCTGCCTGCCGGTGAATACGATATCTGCTTCGTTTATTACAATATTGTATTCCCCTTGAAAAGAGTTTATGTGGCTGAAGGCAAAACCTATGCCGAAGAAATATACATGGAGCCCTACCATGATGAGATCGAGTTCTATTTCTCCGGCAACATGGCGGGCGGAATGGCTGACTACACCAGAATGGATGGCGGTGCCACAAAAGACGGTGCGGTATTTGAAAAGGCTGCCCCACCCGACCTGGAAGGAGAAAAACAACAACTGACCGTTCGGGAAAACTTCGTTGACGCGCCATACTGGAACCCTTCCGTCGTAACAGATGGAAGTGGTGAAGCCAGTATTAATTTCAACCTCCCCGATAATCTAACTTCATGGAGATCAACCGTCAGGGTTATTACCAAAAACACCCAGACCGGCGAGACGATAAATAATGTGATAGCTGCCAAAGACCTTATGATAAGGCTCGAAACTCCCCGGTTCTTCAAGGAGACCGACACTACAACTGTGATCGCAAATATTCATAACTACCTCCCGAATGCAACCAACACGAAGGTGAAATTCAGTTTCTCAAACCTGAACCCAATTTCATTCGAAGTGACGGGCGTAAACATCACAAAGAAAACCTTCGACTCTTTTGAGGCGAATATACCATCCAAGGGGGTTGCAACCCTTGAGATTAAAACCGCCGTCCCTTTTTCAAATTTCAACAGCGAACTTTACGTTGAGGCAATTTCTGACAAGGAATCAGATGCAGTCAGGATTTCGGTGCCTGTGATCCCGGTGGGCATTAAGGCGATCAACTACCTCAATACTGTGATTCAAAGTAATGAAAACGAAAAAACGATGGAATTCAACATCCCTGCCGGTGTGAATCTGAAAACAGTGAATCTTTCACTGGCTGTCAGCCCGACCATCGCGACTTCACTTCTTAACTCACTCGATGGGTTGGTTGACTATCCCTACGGCTGTGTTGAGCAGACAATGAGCCGGTTCCTCCCGGCTCTCATCACCTCGAATGCCCTGAAAAAACTTGGTGCAAATGTCAGTTCGGCAACTCTTGAAAAACTGCCCGATGTGATCGAAAAAGGTTTGAGCAGACTGTATGATTTCCAAAACCAGCAGGGCGGATGGGGCTGGTGGAAAAACGATCCCGTAAACCCTTACATGACCGCTTATGTTATGTACGGACTCAATATGGCAACCAAACTCGGATACAAGGTTGATCCAAATGTCTATAAGAGAGGGATGGATGCCCTCGGCAACCTCCTCAGAGAAACAAATATCGACCGTGTTACCGCGGCTTATATCGCCTGGGTTTATTCATCGCTCGAACCAACAGCGAATAAAAACCCCTCGTTCAATAAACTGACCGATGAATTGCTTGCCGATTCACTCAGTTCGTATGCCACGGCACTTCTTGGTCTGACATACCACAACATTGCTGATAAATCAACTTCAAAAGCGGTGCTCGACCGGCTTATGAAGCAATCGGTCGAAGATCAGAATTTCATCCACTGGGGCAACGAAAACTATTACACCTGGCAGAATGACAAGGTTCAGGCAACAGCTTTCGCCCTCAAGTTCATGATCGCTGCCGGAGGCGACACTTCCAAAATGTTCAAGGCGATGAAAACCCTCATCCGTGAACAAAAAGGAAGGGGCTGGCACTCAACCTTGCAAACAGCCATCGCGGTTTTCGCTCTTACAGACTATGTTACTTTGACAAATGAACTTGACCCAGAGTACACTGCCGAAGTGTTCATTAATGGTAAATCGGTTAGAAAAGTTACTTTTGACAAAGCAAACCTCTACCCGGCAGATGCCACGATCAACCTGAACCACTCGACTTTCCCGTTGATACATGGAAAAAACACCGTCAGAATAGTGAAAAAAGGAAAAGGCATTCTTTATGCCGGAGCAGAAACAGGGCTGTACTATCCTGACCTCTCTTTTGTAAAGGATAACCGGTTCACCGTAAATAAAGAAGTTTACAAACTGAACCAGGTCCGCGCGGGCAACAGTATTGTCTACAGGAAAGGGAATCCGGACAAGATAATGCCCGGCGACATGCTCCTGATCAAACTCAAAGTGAAGACCAACAGAACAGATGATCAGTACATGATGGTTGAAGACATGCTCCCCGCCGGGTTTGAAATGGTGAAGGATGACAACCTGTACAACATCGAAGGCGAGCAAAATTACACCGGGTACTGGCCCGGATACTGGACCTGGTTCTACGCCGATAAAGAGATACGTGACTCGAAGATCACCTTCTTCGTTACTTATGCCCCACAGGAAATGGAGTTTACCTACCTCCTAAGGGCACAACTCCCCGGATTCTATACATCTGAACCCACTTACGCGGGTCTGATGTACTACCCCGAGATCCGCGGGTTCGGAAATAAAACCATGTTCAGAATCCTCCCCAAATAATTAAACAAAAAAAGGATGCGGACCCCTGTCCGCATCCTTTTTCTCTACACTCTACACTTCAAACTATACACTACAAAGAAAGCATCTCCTTAAACTTGATCGACTGGCGGCGCGATACTTCCACTTTTTTACCGTCCTTCATCTTCACAAGCAAGCCGCCGTTAAGCCAAGGCTCAATGTTTTCAATATATTTCAAATTGATGATGTGCTTTCTGTTGGCGCGGAAAAATGTTCTGCCGTCAAGGCGCTCGTCAAGATAGTTAAGTGTTTTAAGGATCAGCGGTTTCTGGTCGCGGAAAAACAACCTGACATAATTGCCCTCTGATTCAAACAGCCTCACTTCCTCAAGTTTCACGAACCAGCAGCGGTCGCCGTCTTTCACAAAAACCTGATCATCAGCTTTAAGTTGCCTGTTAACAAGCTTAAGATCAAGCTCCTCATCCTCTTTCTTTTCAACAGTTATCTTTTTTATCGCCTCTGCAAGACGTGCAGGCTCTATCGGTTTTAAAAGGTAATCGAGAGCATTGAACTCGAAAGCTTTAATTGCATACTCGTCGTAGGCGGTAGTGAAGATCACCCTGGGGGCGCGGTCGAGCTCTTCAAGAAGGTCGAAACCGGTCTTCCCCGGCATCTGGATATCAAGGAACACAATATCAGGATCATGCTGCCTTATCTTTTCAACCCCTTCATCCACATTCGCGGCTTCATCCACAATTTCCACTTCAGAAAATTCAGAGAGAAGACGCCTTAATTCGTTTCGCGCGAGGCGTTCATCGTCAACTATAATAGCTTTCATTTTCTATTCCTCCGGTTGGGATTATTACTTCAGCTTTAACCATGCCGTCAACGTTATCAATGTTGAATGATGCCTTCTCACCATACAGGAGAGAGAGGCGGTGCCTGGTGTTCGCGAGTCCGAACCCTTTTGAGTCAGCCATTAACTGATCATCAAGGGTTCCGGAATTAGTGATTATTAAAATCAGATTTTCGTTTATTCTGCGTGCGGTTACTGCGACCTCCCCCCCTCTGGGAAGTTTTGAAACACCGTGTTTTATTCCATTCTCTACAAGGGTTTGAACCATCATAGGTGGTATCGGTACAAAATTCACTGATGGTTCAATATCAACTGTGTAGTTCAATCTCTCTTCATACCTTACCTTTTCGAGCGAGAGATAGTCGTTCACTGTCCTTATCTCATCCTCAAGCGGAACGGTCTCACTCCTCTCAACATTAAGAGAGTAACGGAAAATGTTCGAGAGCTGCGTGATCGATTTCTTGGCTTTCGCGGGATCCTCTTCTATTAATGCCCTGATCCCGTTCATGGCATTGAACATAAAGTGGGGGTTCAGCTGCGACTTAAGGGTTTTTAATTCGAAGTCCTTCACCGCGGCCTCCCAAATGAATCGCTCTATTTCGACTTTCTGAAAATTCTCGAAGTAGTGCACCGCGAAATAGATCAGCGACCACAGCAGCACGATGATCGAAAGGTTTATTATGTTGATCATTATATTGGGAGCGGAAAACAACCTCTCCGTCGGCATTCCGGTCAGAAATAAAGGCAACGATATCACAATAAAAATCAGCGCCCCGCTAAGTATCGAACCCCCGGCAAGCCTTGGAGCAAGGGCTTTAAGTTCCAGTTCAAGCCATTCACAACGTCTGATCGCATATCTGAAAAGATGGGTTACAGCAATTCCGGCTATCATTAGTGAAGGGAGCAGGATCATCATCATGCTATCAAGCCGCTCCGGCTTTGGGCTTTCCGACCTTACAGAGAAAAGGATCAGGAAATTAAGAAATCCATAACCTCCCCAACCACCTGCCTGCAAACTCCAGTAGACCTTCTGTCTGTTGTCCTGTAAAAAATTGATCATCATTCAGACCGGTCAGTGGTAAGTAAAGTGCTTTATCTGTTCCCCTTTTTTCCCTATCTCCGTCATTGCTTCGATCCCTATCTCAAGGTGAAGCGCAGCAAATTTCCGGGTGACCTCCTTGTCAGATTCCTCGGTTTTTATCCCTTCGGGGATCATAGGAACATCAGAAACCAGCAGCAGGGCTCCACGCGGTATCTGATTCACAAATCCAACGGTAAAAAGGGTTGCCGTCTCCATATCTATGGCGATCGAGTTCGTTTCTTTCAGATAATCTTTAAAATCTTCATCCCACTCCCAAAGCCGGCGGTTGGTGGTATAGATCACTCCTGTGCGGTAGTCGAGCTCCCGCTCATAAATAATGTGCGAAACAAATTTATGCAGTTTGAACGAGGGAAGTGCCGGCACTTCGGGAAGGGCGTAATCATTGCTTGTCCCCTCCCCCCTTATCGCCGCGATGGGCAGAATGAAGTGGCCAAGTTCGGTCGATTTTTTCAATCCTCCGCATTTGCCGAGAAATAAAACACCTTTCGGTTCTATCGCGGTAAGAAGATCCATGATCGTGGCAGCGTTTGCAGAGCCGATACCAAAATTTATTATAGTTAGTCCCTCACTGTTCGTCGCGGTCTGCATCGGTCGCCCGATCCCCTCAATATCACAGTTGAACCTCTCCGCGAACTGTTCCACATAATTAAAAAAATTCGTCAGCAGAATATATTTGCCAAATTTTTCCAGAGGCGTTCCCGTGTATCTCGGCAACCAGTTCTTCGCGATATCTATCTTAGTCTTCATTGGATTCCGTAAAACCAAAAATATTTAAGCATGTAAGTTAATATTTTTAAGCCAAAATCGAGTTTACCCTCAACTCACATTTAACATTTAACACTTCACTTCGCCGCGGCGAATCACACTTCACAGTTCATAGTTCACAGTTCACAGTTCATGGTTCACACTTCACAGTTCACAGTTCACAGTTCACACTTCAAAAAAAGGCTGCCCGAAAGCAGCCTCAAATTATTACCGAAAGATCACATCTTCGCCGAGATCATATCCTCGGGCCTGACGATCTTGTCGAACTCTTCAGAAGTGAGGAGCCCGAGCTCAAGAGCTGCCTCTTTAAGCGTTTTGTGCTCCTTATGGGCTTTCTTGGCGATCTTTGCGGCATTGTCATAACCGATGTGGGGGTTAAGAGAGGTTACCAGCATCAGTGAGTTATCCACGTGTTTCTTTATCGCGGCTGTGTTTGCTTCTATGCCCACTACACAGTGCTCCGTGAAGCTTTCACACGCGTCAGCGATCAGTCTTACCGACTGAAGAACGTTATGAATTATCACAGGTTTGAACACGTTGAGCTCAAAGTTACCCGAAGCACCACCGAAGTTAACGGCAACGTCGTTACCGAAAACCTGAGCGCATACCATCGTCATTGCTTCCGACTGTGTCGGGTTAACCTTGCCCGGCATTATCGAACTGCCCGGCTCATTCTCCGGGAGGCTGAGCTCACCGATTCCCGATCTTGGACCAGAGCCAAGCCACCTGATGTCGTTGGCTATTTTCATCAGCGACGCGGCAGTGGTTTTAAGAACACCGTGCAGATTTACCAAAGCATCATGCGCCGCGAGCGACTCGAACTTGTTAGGCGCGGTAACAAAAGGCAATCCCGTAAGCCCGGCGATCCTGGCAGCGGCTTTCACTGCAAATTCAGGGTGAGTGTTCAAACCGGTACCAACAGCAGTACCACCCAGCGCGAGTTCATAAACCCATGGAAGGGCATCTTCAATCCTCTTCAGGGCGTTGGTCAGTTGCTGTGTGTAGCCGCTGAACTCCTGACCCAGGGTAAGAGGTGTGGCATCCATCAGGTGAGTTCTGCCGATCTTTATTACATCCTTGAAGTCCTCTGATTTTACGGCAAGCGCGTCTCTGAGCATTTTTACCATCGGTATCAGTTTCTCATTCACTGCCATTGCCGCGGCTATGTGCATGGCTGTGGGGAAAGTGTCGTTAGAAGATTGTGCTTTGTTAACGTCGTCATTCGGGTGGATCGGCTTCTTGCTCCCGATAACCCCGCCCGCGATCTCGATTGCACGGTTGGCGATCACTTCGTTAACATTCATGTTCGACTGTGTACCGCTTCCCGTCTGCCATACCACCAAGGGGAAGTTTCCTTCAAGTTTCCCGTCGATAACTTCCTGCGCGGCTTCAGCTATCAGCTTCATCTTCTCTTCGCTGAGTAAACCGAGCTCATTGTTGGTAAGCGCAGCTGCTTTTTTAAGTATTCCAAAGGCTTTTATCAACTCGGCGGGCATCTTTTCGCCGCCTATTTTAAAATTCATGAGTGATCTGCCCGTCTGAGCCCCGTAATACTTGTCAGCCGGCACCTTTACTTCTCCCATGGTGTCGGTTTCAACTCTGTAATCCATAATAACTCCAAAAAAAATAAATGATCTATACAAAAATATAAGCAGAATACAATCCGTTGGCTTTGCACCTCTCGATTTTCCCTTTTTGTCGAAAGTTTCTTCATTTTTCTTTAAATATGTCTTATATTAAGACACTTGAATGCAACCATTTTTTATAACCGGAGATGCCCGTTCGGGCGGAGAAAATCAACATCAGCGATCTACCAAAACCGGCTCTGACCCTTCTACTCGAGGTTAATGAAGAAAAAGGTATAAAGATCATTTTCATCGACGGGAAGACAGCGCCTTCCGCAGAGTCCCTCGTAAATTCACGTGCCACCGAAGTGAAAGATATCGAAGGCTTCCGTGAACTGGTTACAGGGATTGAAAAGTCTCTCGGGTTTTCTTCCTCCCTCTTAAAACCGGTTGAAGACCTCCGGACTCCCGGCGCGGCGTTCTATGAAGTTGATTTTTTTCTCGATCCCCCGGACAAAAGCACAAACGGGAAGATGAAAAAAACACCGGTTCCCGAAGTGCCGGCAACTTCCGCCAACCCACCACTCTACCACTTCCGCGGAACGCTATTCTTTAAGTTGAACACCTCGCCACTTCGTGTTTCAGGTGTGCACGGCGACCTTGAAGCCTTCCTGAAAAGTGGCGAAATAACGGGGAAATTTACACTTTTTACCCTGGCGAAAATGATCCACCCGGCCGATCTTAAGGCATTCAAGAACGGATTCAGGGCGGCACTTAACGGTGAGCGGCAAGAACTTGTTTACAGGATCTACACTTACGATCAACAGCTTAAGTATGTAAGGCATCTCGTAAATATAGATTCCCGGGAAGGTGAGATCTACTCGATATCCAATGTGTTGATCGATGTAACACATGACCGTGAGTTGATTAACAGGATCAGAAACTCAGAGGAAAAACTTAGAATTCTCTTCGAAACAGCCGACGACCTGATCTTTGTCCTCGACCAAAGGGGTAATTTCGCTTCGGTGAACGCGCTCGGCGCCCTCTCACTTGAATTCCTCCCCGAAGAAATGATTCACAAGCACTTCATTTCGTTCATCGATGACGACGGGAAAAATGTTGTTGTGCAGTCTTTTAAAGAGCTGCTGAAAGCATCAAAAC
>JAEYUD010000053.1 GCA_023433685.1 Bacteroidota bacterium | reverse complement strand
TTTGCCACACCTGAAGGTACATGTAAGAATCGCCGGGCACCATAAAAAATCTTTCACGCGCGGCGAGAGTGTCTCCAAGAAGAGTGGCTATTGCCCCTTTGTAAAAATGGGTTATCCAGTTAACCGTGTCTTTCTCGATCACAGTGAAAATAGTGTCTGCAACCCGGAGAAGGGTATCGTTTGCTAAAGCTTTCTCGAAATAGACCACCCCGATATTAAGCTTCATATCGAGCCGCGTACCGGGGGCTTCGATCAATTTGAGGTACGGCGCGGAAGCGGCTACAAAATCGTTTTGCTCTATGAAAACACGGGCTTTTGATTCGAGCGCTCCGGAGTTATCGGGAAATATCTGAAGTATGTCCTCAATGTGAGAGAGGGCCCTTTCATATTTTTTAAGACTGATATAGTAGTTTACGAGTATCTGCTTGAGCTCAACGCTTGATGGGTTATACTGGAGGAACTCCTCGATCACCTCTGTGGCTTTTTCTTTGTTACCCGTTTTGTCATAGAGATCGGCAAGGCGGATGTAGGCGTTCCAGTCCTGGGGCTCCTCTTCCAGAATTTTCTGATACACTTCTATAGCGGAGAGGGGTTTGCTCTTCTCATAGATGTTCGCGAGACGGTAGAGGGCGCTGTAGTCACCGGGATATCGCTTCACAAGGGCTACAATCACAGCCTCGGCTGCATCAGGTTGCCTGCCTGATGAGTAGATATCGGCGAGGAGGTAATAATATTCCCTCTCGAGCGAGTCTTTTGCCACGGCCTCTTTAGCGTAAGGAAGTGCCTGCGAAAGCTTCCCAATGAGGTAATAATTCTTTGCCAGGGCGTAACTGATCCCCGGTGAAGGATCGAACTGATAAGCAGTTAAAAGGGAATTAACAGCCAGAAGATACTCGCCCTTTGCCTCAAAACCTGACGCGATGATGAAGTTTTCGAGCGCGAGCGCAGGTGATATTGGCAGCTGCACTTCCTGCCGCGTGCCTGATTGGGCGCTCTTCTCCTCAACGGGAGCGGAACCGCATCCGTAAAAAATGAGGGAAGCCGTAAAAAACGCAGTTACTGTTGCAAGGGTCTTCATCGTGAAAAGATTACAGGGAGAAATCCGGAATTGTTCCAATATGGCAATTTGGCGAAATCCCGCGAAAATAAAAGTCCTAAAATTTCGGATTTCAAAGTTAAACATTTTAAGCCTTAAATCTTCTTTTTACCGTATTTTTGCAGTGCCAATTACCCCGGTCACGGGCAATATAGCATCTTTATTATGAAAACAAAAATGACACTTACAATTGTTTCCTTTACCATAGTGGCAGTGGCGGTTATAGCCTTTCTGCTTCACGGCTATCTCTTTTCGATATACGAGGTTACACTTGTGGAAGTGCCAAAGGAAGTAAAAAGGGGTGATACAGTTGAGATTGCTGTTGTACCAATTAATGGACTTGGTTTCCGCCCTCCTCTGAGGAAAGCGCCATTTAAATTAGAGTTCAGAAGTGGCGCCGGGCTTACCGAACCGGCCGGGGGCAGCATCATGGAGGGTCAATTGAAACTTAAGTGCGTGAAACCGGGAAAAGTGGAATTGCTCGTTGTACCCGAACATGCCCTTAAACCATCCATTATCGAATTTGAGATCAAGTGATGGTTAATCATCCGTCAATCACAACGGGCACACTAAATCTTATTTTATTTTGTAAATTAGCGCATCAAAAAAAATCGGAAATTGCCTGATGAAAAAGGTTTTCGCTCTTCTATTCGTACTTTTAATCAATTTTCCCGTAATTTCGCAGTACCTTGCGGGTGAAAAACTCGACTTCGAACCCCGCTTTCTGATCGACATGCCCACCGCGGGCGTGCTGAAAAGGGGTTATGTAAGCGTCGGTTCCGACCTTATGCCCGGTGGCGTTTTGCTGACCAGACTTGATGTAGGCGTGTTCGACAATCTAAGTTTTGGTATTTCATACGGCGGCGAAAATGTAATCGGTTCGGGCGATGTGAAGTGGTACAAATACCCGGGCGTTAACATCAGGTTCAAGTTGATCGATGAAAGCCTTAGCCTTCCATCTATCACTGTTGGTGCCGATCTTCAGGGGAAGGGACAGTATTTTTCGGATGAGGGGAGGTACGAGATAAAATCACCGGGGTTATTCGCCGCGGTGAGTAAAAACTACAAGTTCCTCGGTTATTTAAGTCTGCACGGCTCGATCAACTATTCATTCGAGCAGAAGGATGGTGATAACTTTACAAACCTGATGGTCGGGGTTGAAAAAACCGTTGGCTCAAGTGTATCCCTGATGCTGGAATACAATTTCGGATTTAACGATAACTCCACATCCACTTTTGGAAAAGGGAATGGCTACCTTCACGCCGGTATCCGCTGGGCAGTGGCCGAAGGCTTCTCCCTCGGTTTCGATTTCCGTGACCTCCTCGACAACAAAAGATGGTCACCTTCAACCGCTGACCGCGGCATCAAGTTTGAGTTCACACGAAGGATTTTGTAAAATGAACAGGAACGATGTTCTTGAATAAAATAAAAAAAGGCCACCCAATTTCTTGAGCGGCCTTTTTTTTGAAGTGCGATCTCTCCACACTCTACACTCCACACTCTACACTATATACTCCACCCCATACACCCCACCGCACACTTACTTAATCACCACCATCTTCTTAACTTCACGGAAGTTCTTCACGCCCGTTTCTGCTGTGGCATCGATGACATAGAAGTAAATTCCGGAAGCAAGGCCGGTTGAAGAGAAAACGAGATCATGATATCCCGCGGCTGCACTTCCGTTGAAGAGCTCAGCAACCATTTCCCCGGCGAGGTCGTAAACCTTCACTGAGACTCTGGACGCGGCAGGAAGCGCGTATTTTATCACGGTTGAAGGGTTGAACGGATTCGGGTAGTTCTGGTAAAGCGCATACTCTTTGGGGGTAAGATCGACCTCCACGGAGAGTTCACGCGAATACGAGACGGTGCCGTCATTATCCATCTGCTTCAAACGGTAGACAACAGCTCCGTTAAAGTTCATGAACCTAAGGTCATCAGTGTAGGCATAGCTGTTTTTGGTGGTTGCGGTTCCCGCGCCTTTAACGAAACCGGCTGACTGCCATTGGTTACCCATCTTCCGCTCCACTTCGTAGCCCCGGTTATTGGTCTCAGTTGCGGTCTCCCAGTTCAGAATCACTTTCTGTCCACTGATATCAGCGCTGAACGAGGTAAGCTCAACCGGTACAAGTGTAACAACCTGTGCCTGATTGCTGTATTCGGAAAATGAACCGGTGTTCACCATTTTCACCCGGTAAGTGTACCCTGTGCTTCCGGAGACAGTTGTATCCATGAAAGCCACCGTGTTCGCCGGAAGTGTTGCCACTGTGGCATAATTGTTCGCCGAAGTTGAGTCACCTGTTTTTCTTTCGAGTACCACCTGGGTTTCGGCTGATGAGTTGTCAACCCATGTAAGTGTCACCCTGTTATACTGACTTGAGACAGCTGCAAGATTTGCAGGCGTGTTCAGTTTCACTTTCATTAGAAATGGCGATGAAAAACCTGAAAAGAAGTTTTTCTCTGTAACCCCCACCCTCCAGTATCTTAAGGTGCCCTCCGGCAAACCTGATACTGTAAAGAAGGTGTCCGTGGCACTGTACGATACAGGTGACGTGAAGAGCGAATCAGCTGACAACTGAATGTTGTAAGTCGTCGGTGCACCACCATGATCAAGTTTTCCGCCATCCTTTTCACCAAGTACAGGAAGGAGAAAATTGGCTTTTGACCATTGCAGGGTCACCTCACTGTTAACAAATTGATTGCTGGCGGGCAAGAGAGGTACAGGCGCGATCAAACTTGCATCGATAAGGCTGTAAATTCCACCACCGGTTAAACCTGACGTGGAAATGTAGCCGGGTATCTTGGTTGAAGTACCTGTGAGGTACCATTTGTCCGTAAATACTATCGCCTTCAATTGGGTGGTATCTGATGAACCTGGCGAGCCGGGCAAAATTCTTGTTCGAAGGGTAAAGCTGTAACCCGAGCCTCCGGTGGGCACAAGTTTCCACTTTCCGAAGTAGTACTTGATATCCTCGGTTTGTTGTGGATCATCACCATAGTATGCCAGAGTCATATTTGAAGGAAGTGTCCCCGTGTTCCCCCATTGGATCTGCGCGATAACGATTCCGTTAAGCGTGTAGGTCGAGAGACCATTGGGAGCAGGTGGCGGATTTGGTTGAAACAGCGGCGGCTCAACATCAAGGTCATACTCATACGCGCCAAGATCGACGGGTCCACCCGCGACAGTGGCACTCCTCGGATTTCCGAGGAAATCGGTTGATACGCCAAGAGGATAGCCGAAACCATCTGTATTGGAGGCATCGGGGTTCTGATTGTCTATCGCGAGGGTTAGTGTGTCCGCGAAAACAGGCTGACCAATATAGGTGAAATCACCTTTACCTGTTATGGTGCGGATACTGTCCCTGTTATTAACCATCGTACCTCCAACGTACATAAGTTTTCCCGTCGTTGGCGATACATCCATAAGGTTGAAATCGAAATTTGAAAAAACTGCCGCAGATGGTGTATAAATGGCGTAATGAGTTCCGTTTATACCTGCCGGGTTACTGATCCTGTTTGAAAGAATGTTGTTCATAACAGTGATACCGGAAGAGGAACTGTTTACAAAAACGATACACCCTGTAGGTACGGCACCTGTCAATGTAAAAGTAATCTGACCGGAGAGGCGGATGGAATTATTTACGATTGCGAGTCCGCCACCATTCTGGACATTAATACCCCTTGAAGTTGAGAATATCGAATTTCTCGAACCGGAGAGGATATCCGCAATAACATTGTTGGTTACTGATATCTGTGAGTTTGAAGTATTAGGAGCCAAATGTACTCCGGTAACGGACTGAGCTGTGTTATCCTGTCCGGCGTGCCTCAAACTGTAGATGTGGTTCCGGTTGATCACTCCATTCACCGGATTGGTTACCACAGAACTATTTGTAAAATTAATGCCGGTCACAGGTGAGTTTCCTCCGCCTGTTATCCCACATATCGTGTTCTCCGCGATTGTGAAATTGGTGGTTGAGGAGAAAACGATACCTTCAAGGAATATTCTTGATCCTGTGGATGTGCTGCCAACTAAATTCCTGGTTACAGTGATCGAGTCGGAGAAGTTTTGCACTACAATTCCTCTTGTTGCAGTGTTAATACTGTTGTTGATAACCGAGGAGCTCTTCGTGCTGTCAAGTGTGATACCAAAACCAACTGATGAGTCGGCACAGGCAATGTTCATATTCGTGAAACTAAAGCCCCTCCCGATCGCGATAATGCCTCCCGAGTTTGAATTGTTCCCCAGATTTCTGATGGTCAGATTTCTGGAATTACCATTCGGGTTATTTGATCCATTGATTTCTACATAAGAGTTGCGGATCACAAATACAGGGTCATTGGAATTGAGCCATATAGTTGTGTTAACACCCGCGCCCGGGGCTATCTTCAATTTCGCGTTCGCGTTTGGAAGATAAGGTGAGAGAGTGGAAAGTGTCAGAGTTGAAGCGACTGTGTATCCTGTATCGATCAGAATGAAGTTTGTGTTACCCGAAATGCCTCGGACATTGTAGTCGTTGATCGCCTGTGAGAGAGTTGCATAAACCGCCTCGGTTGAAGTGACGGTAAACTGAGAACCTGAATAGGGTTGCCCATTTTCCATCAGACCGGTTTCGCCGGTTTTTGACCTACCATAATAAAGCTGTTTGCCTGTGGCTTTGTTAAATGCGTTCAAGCCTACAGTATAGTTTCCAACAAGTGGAGCACCCTGTATTGGCACCGCGAGAAGTGTCTGAGGAGGAGTTGAACCCGGAGGGTTGATGCCACCACCCCCATAAGGGAAGGTACCGCCGTTCGGGGAGGAGTTGTTATCCTGTGCCGCAATATAAACGAGCAGGGTATCACTTGCCCCGGCGTTCACCAATGACGGATCAATTGTGAACTGTAATGAGTCACTTGAGACCACAACACCTGACTGTGAAAGGTAAGTCTGCCCATTTGTGGTTTTGTAATATGCCTTGGGAGCGTTACCGGCTGTTGCCACTCCGTTTCTGTCTCTTATCGCCACTTTGAAAGTGAGCGTTTGGCCAAATGGCAGCAAATCCGGCAGTTTTGTAACCGAGATATATGGCGAGGTTTTGTCGTCATCCACACCATTAAATTCGAATGCCCCAATATCCGGGTTTGACTGGCTTCTTGTGTTACCGTCGAGATCGGTAGTTACACCGGCAACAGGCACTCCGGCATTACTCGCTTGAGTGGGGAGTGTGCTGCTCAATCTTAGGTTGAAGGGAGCCACGGCCGAATTAATAAAAGGCACACTCGCGTAGATCGAATTATAGTCCCTCGAACCGGTATTGTTAACTTTAAAGAGGTAAAGTATGTGTTCAGCAAGTGTTTTATAGAACACATTTCCCACATAAGACACTCCCCTGTTCGGTGAAGGGTTGGAATTGTAGTAAAGGTTGTAATTCGACTCATCAGACAACTTCAGAAAGTTGGAAGCCAGGTCTGAACGCAGTGAGGTGGCAAATCCATTCCCGCTGTTGCCAGGATTTGCATCGTTGATAAAGATGTTGTTCTTTAAATCAAGTCTTCCGGTGCCGATATTGCCTATTAACAGGCAAGCTGAATTTACAACCTGAATGTTCGGGGCTGTAAAATCATTCAGATAAACCGTGTTGTTTGCCACAGTAACATTTGAACTGTTACCTGTTCCTGATTTTACCTCGATACCATAAAGAGAAGTGAGCGGTGATACTGAGGTTGAGACTTTCAGATCGCTTATCACATTATTCGCGATCATGGCTGAGGCAACATCACCGGGGTAGCCGCCGCTGTAAATTATCCCCTCAACCCGGCATTGGTTTGAAGGAAGGTTTGTTTCGAGATTATAAATCTCATTTCCGGTAATGCTGACTAAGGAACCGGGTTTGGTTCTATTACACAGAATACCTGCCGTAATTCCACCAGCGGTATTTGGAGTTTGCTCTACAGGAAAATACTTTAGATTGTAGATCCGGTTGTTCCGAATGATGATGTTACCCTGATTCGCGAATGTATTATCATCGATCTGGTTGAGGTTGATCCCATAACATGAGCCCGCAAAGTTTGAAAATTGAATGTTCGCGATATCGGTTTTCTCAATGGTAAGATCCTTCTGCTTGTAAGCAAAAATTCCAGAAGCAGACATTGAAACAGTTGTTCCGGTAAAAGAGAGGTCTCCGATAAAATTTCTTCCTGTGGTGGCTGTCATTTTATTCCCAATATCTGGAGCAGTTTCAACAACACCAATCATATAAAATCCGATTGCACCGAAGTTGCGGATCGAGAAATCCTGGAAAGTATTATAGCTGCAAGCCACGGTTGATTCGCTGCTGTTTAATCCTTGCCCTCCGAACATTATACCTGTGGTATTTGAAGAGGTGCCCGGGGACAATTCCGCGTTCATATCAATGCTGATATTTTTGAAAGTGTTGTATTTTGATCCGGTGTAAGTGGTGACAGTACTTATCGGCACATTTGAAGAGGTGACACAAAGCCCGTTTTCATACCTCGCGTTTGTACCTGAGTTCAACGGGTTCTGAACAACCTGAATTCCATCGATGGTTACCCAGGTTACACCAGCGCACCTGACAATGCTCTCACCGGCAAATGGTCCGATCTGATTGGTTGTAAATGAGCCGTTCGTGGGGGAAAGGGTAACGGTTGCCCCGGGAGCAGCTTTAATCGTGACAGTATTTGTCTGTGAAGTGCCGGCGATCAAACTTAAGTGCATAAAGTCGTCATAAGTTCCGTTCTGAATAAGAAACGTAACCGGACCGGATATTCCTCTCGAGTTTAGCGCGACTGCCATGTCACTGATGGTCTTAAAGTCGCCCGTAGCCCCTACCGTGTAGGTACCTGTTGCGATCGGCGTATTTACCTGTGTAAACCTAAGCAGGGTTCCGGGCAGTGGTAATCTTGGTATATTGTCATAACTTAATGCCATACTTTGCATGTATGACGGATTAAGGGAGTCCGCTCCAATATTTACCGAGAGAATCGCGTTTGTACCCGTGGCGCTTCCTGAAGCAGAGATAGCCTGATTGCTGTTCAAGCCGATGGTACATGATACTGAAGTGCCCGGATTCATCGTGCCGTAGATGAACTCAATTACATTGGTGGTTTCATAGAGTTTTATCATGAAACTTGTAAATCCGGTGGCAGTGCTCCACTTGACAGTTCTGAAGTCGATCGAGAGCACCCTGTTAGGCGCGGTGCCTGATGTTAAATACTGAATACTGTTCGTATCCTGTGCGAGAATGTCATCCCACAAAGGGGCGATCAATCTCCTGACCAATCTGTTAAGTGAATTGGTGTTACCGGCGTCGTTCAAGCCTGAACCTAATCTTATGAAACCATTCGTAGCAACCTGAAATGAGTCGAAGACTGCGTTATTGTAGTTGAATGAAAAACCTATTGGTGTGGCAACTGAATAGTTATCATTCAAAAAGGCAGGGTTGGCGACATACTTAAAGTTTTTTCCGCCGGTAAGTGGAACGTATGTTCCGGTGGTCTTCTCCATCATGTAGTTCATTTGAGCGTTGCCGTTCGAGGCAAGAAGTAGAACAATAATGAAGGCGGTTAGAGATGCAATTCGCATAATGGCACCATTTCGATGTGAATCTGATTAAAAAAACGACTTGCTCATAAAAGGGTGAACAGTCTTCATAAACTTCGATTAAAGCGATTGCAAAATACTATAACCAAACGAGATAATACCGGATTAGAATGATAAAATTGTGCAATTTTATCCGATTCTTCCGGTTTCGTGGATAGCAAGGGTGACTCTGTGATTTTTTTCGGCTTAAAAGTCTGTAAAATTGTAACTTGCAGTAGAGAATTGAGCTCTTTTACCCGTAGACAAAGCATGCAAAAGTTACTATTTTTTCTGATACTGATCACTTTTCCGGCATTCACGCAAGTGGAAAAAACTGCTGACAGCCTGCTGACAGCTTACAAATCCACTAATGATCCGGAGGTTCACCTCAAGTTGGAGGAGTCACTCATCATATTGATGTACACTTCACCCTACGATGAAGCCCGAAAACTGAGCGACAAACTGTTAAAAGCTTCTGCCGGGTTCTCCGACAGGTCACTTGAGATCAAAGTACTCATCCACTCTTACAGGTTTCACAATTTCGATGAAAAAATAGGACTGCTCAATAAGGCTGTTAACCTGATCAACGAGACTGACTACAAATCGTTACTCCCCCATGCATACATCTTCAAGGCGATAGCCTTCCGCGATAATTCAATGGCTGACTCCGCGATGATCTACGCCTTGAAAGCCCGTGACATGCTTGAGAGCAGCGGAAAAAAAGAAGACCTATTTGCCCCCATGCAGTTGATAGCCGACATGCACTATTATGCCGGCGAATATCTCCAGGCTAAAGATCTCTACCTGAAGATCAAGAATCGCTTCCCGGAATCCGACACCACTTTTAACTATCGTATAATTGAGAATAATCTTGGTCTGGTCGAACTGGGGCTTGGCAATTACCATTCCGCGGAGCAGCACTTCCTGAACTCAGTAGCGCATCTTGGACGCACAAAAGCTGTTTATGTTGATTCAGCGGGTCTGCCCTATATCTTCAGAAAACTTATGGAGACCAACCTTTTGAAGGGGGATTATGAAAGGGCAGAGAAATTCTGCGATACCGGGTTAACTCTTTCGGAATACTTCAAAACCTTCAGTGAACAGCCGGGGCTGCTCACCGGGAAGGGGGTGATCCTTTTTAAACAGGGAAAATTGGAGGCTTCGCTCGGTTATCTTAAAAAGGCGGAGGAAATAGAAGCAAAATACCCCGATCTGAAATACAAAATCGATCTCTACAAAGCCTTTGCAGACACTTACACTGCCCTCGGCAATTTCAAGGATGCCAACAAATATCTCGAACTTTACTCGGTTGAGCGTTCAAGATCTGACTCCCTGCTCAACAGTTCAAAAATAATGTACCTTCTTGCTGAACATAACTACGTCCTCGCGGTGAAGCATATATCGGGACTTGAGAGAGAGCGACTTCTTTACCTCATCATTCTCACCATCCTCGTTTTCTCGATGGTGATCCTCTATTTTTACTTCACCAGGCTCAAACGTGCCAATAAGATTCTGGTTGAAAAAAACCTGAAGATCGCTTATTCTTTCACTGATTCCAGTCCCGGTTCCATACAGGATTTGTCGCCTGACGGGGCCGAAGAAGATGGGAACCGGAAAAACGGAGGAGATGAGAAGAAGCAATGGGATGTTGACGATGAGAAACTTATTAAGATAGCGACTGACCTTGATCATCTTGTCGCGGAGAAAAAAATCTATCTCAATTCTGATCTGACAATAATCTCACTCGCGGAGATGCTGGGCACCAACAGAACTTATCTCGTGAAAGCGATCAAGAAAAAACACGGAATGAACTTTCTTGATTTCATTAATGGTCACAGGGTTGCAGCGGCAATAAGGCTTCTGGATTCTGAAAGGGCAAAAAACCTTTCAATAGATGGGATTGCAGGGCTCGCGGGATTTAACAACAGGGTGACATTCGCCAAAGTTTTCAAGCAGTCAACAGGAATGTCACCCTCAATTTTTATGAAGAGCGTTTCAGAGATTCGGAGATCATCCGGGAAGGAAACCTCCGGCTCTGAAGGTCAGGAAAATTAATTACCTCTCAGGTATTCATCGATCGCCTGGGCAGCCTTCCGGCCAGCACCCATAGCGAGTATCACTGTGGCACCACCGGTAACAATATCACCGCCGGCGAAAACGCCTTTCTTCGAGGTTTTCATGGTTTCCTGATCAACCACAATGTTCCCCCACTTGTTAAACTCAAGTTCAGGGGTGGTCTTTTTTATTATCGGATTTGAACCGTTGCCGATGGCGACAACCGCCATATCAATGGGCATAACATATTCTGACCCTTCAATTGGAACGGGACGTCTTCTTCCGGAAGCATCAGGTTCGCCAAGTTCCATCTTCTGAAGCTTGACACCATGAAGCCAGCCGGCTTCATCACCGAGGAATTCAAGGGGATTGGTTAGCATTATAAACTCTATCCCTTCTTCCTTGGCATGGTGAACTTCCTCGATCCTCGCGGGCATTTCAACTTCACTTCTTCTATATATAATGCACGCGTGAGCGGCTCCGAGTCTCTTCGAAGTTCTTACCGCGTCCATCGCCGTGTTTCCACCACCGAATACAGCAACATTCTTTCCTCTCACATCGAAAACAGGAGTGTCATATTCAGGAAACTTATAAGCTTTCATCAGGTTTACGCGGGTAAGGAACTCGTTCGCCGAGTAAATACCGTTAAAGTTCTCACCCGGGATGTTCATGAAGTACGGCAGTCCGGCTCCGACACCGATAAACACGGCATCATAACCCTCGTTGGTCATCAACTCATCCACAGTATCTGTGAATCCGATCACGGCATTCGTTCTGAACTCAACTCCGAGCTTCTGGAGGGCATCCACTTCCGCGTGCACTATCTCCTTCGGCAGTCTGAACTCCGGGATGCCATAGATCAGTACACCGCCAAGTTCGTGAAGTGCTTCAAAAACGGTTACATCGTGCCCCTGTTGTATCAGTTCACCGGCGCAGCTCAGTCCGGCGGGTCCGGAACCAATAATTGCCACCTTCTTGCCTGTTTTTGTCTTCAGATCCGCCGGGCGGATACCAACAGTGCGGCGCTCATAGTCGGCTACAAATCTTTCAAGCCTCCCAATAGCAACCGATTCGCCTTTCACGCCCGTCACACAAACAGCTTCACACTGTTCTTCCTGTGGACAGACCCTTCCGCAAACCGCGGGGAGAACGTTGTTCTCCTTTATTTTTGATGCGGCTCCGAGGAAGTCACCTTCGGCGACAAGATGAATAAAATCTTTAATCTGCACTCCAACCGGGCATCCCTCAACACATTTAGGTTTCGGGCACTGAAGGCATCTCTCTGCTTCAAGTCGCGCGAGTTCCTCGGTAAAGCCGAGGTTTACTTCAAGGAAATTAGCGCTGCGTGCTTTGGCGTCCTGTTCGGGCATTGGCTGGCGAGGGATCTGCATCCTCTCTTTTTTTGTTAACTGTGCCATTGGTTCTCTTTTGTAAGGATTTTAATTTGTTTTAACCGCTTCGGCGTATTGTTTGTCAATATTGCAGACATGGCGTTCGAGGGCGTCGTGTTCTTCATGCCTGTATGTGT
>JAEYUD010000273.1 GCA_023433685.1 Bacteroidota bacterium | reverse complement strand
ACCTCACACTTGGGTTGAACTACAGGCACCACCTCACCCTTGGTTATGACTATCTTTATAAAGACGGGGGTATCTGGAGCTATAAACAACAAACCGGAACCGCCGGGGCAACTTTTAACTTCGATCCTTTCTATATAAAGACTTCATACGGTCATATCAACGGGAAGTATGAAGACACCACTTCATACACCTCAACCGACTATATTAACATTTACAGCGGTGAACTCCTTTATCGCACGGGCGCGCTTTACCTTGGCGCGGGCGCGAATTACGTTAATCTTAACGGATTTGAGAAGAGGGATATTTATCAGGCCGTCGGGCGGTTCGACTATTATTACGGCTATATCTGGTATCTCTCAATAAGGCCAACCTACACTTCGGTGCGCACAACAAACGCTGTTGGAAATGTAACAGGGAAGAACAAACGCGATCTTCTGTCAGTCGGGTTTAAGTTCAATCACCTCATCACAACCGGCTGGGTGGGGAAAATCGGCGGAATGTTCGGCAAACGGGCGTATTACTATGACAATGAGGTTTTTACTATCTACAACCAGGATGAAAACCAGGAAATGATGTTTTCCGCGGGCATCGACTGGTACCCGGACTGGAAAACAGTTGTAAATATCGGTTATCAGTATAATAAATTTGACGGTTACGAAGTAAATTATTTAATTGCGGGTGTAAAATTCAGCTGGTGAGAAAATAAAGATCCTCGTTACCGGCGCGGGTGGCTTCCTTGGGCAGAGGCTTCTCCCTCTTCTCGCTGAGCAGCACACTGTTCACGCCGTTTATCATAATGCCCCGTCATTCCCGGTGCCTCCCGGGCATTCGCTCGCGGATATCAGGGATCGCTCCGCCCTCGCGCGGTTATTTGAAAATTTCAAACCTGAACTGGTGCTTCACCTCGCGGGTATCACTGCTGTTTCACATGCCCTCGCGCTTACAGAAAACGACGTTCATGATATTAATGTTACCGCGTCAGGTATCTTGGCGGAGCTTTCAAACGCCCATGCCGCGAAGATAATATACACTTCAACCGATCTCGTTTACGATGGCGGAGTTGGCGGCAACCTGAAAGAGGATGCCCCCACCCGGCCACTCTCACTCTATGCTTCAACAAAACTCGCCGGCGAAAAAGCCGTCACCGAAAACACGGATAACTTTCTGATTCTCCGTGTGGCGCTGATGTACGGTTTTTCGAAAGGGAAGCTCAAGGCATTCTTTCAGGAGGCATACAACAAAGTGAAAAGCGGTGAGGAAGTGGTGCTGTTCCTCGATCAGTACAGATCATCCCTCCTTGTGAACGATGGTGCCCGCATGCTTGTTGAACTGATATCGAAGAAACATGATCATAAAATAATCAACTTCGGTGCAGCAGAGCGTACTTCACGGGCCGATCTGTTTCAGCGGTTCGTAAGAAAAGCGGGTTTGGATGAGTCGCTGCTGGTTTTCAGGTCATTCCGCGACATGCCCCACCTCCCCCAGGTCGAGGATGTCTCCCTTGATGTTGGACGGCTTCTGGAGTTGGGCGTTATCCCTCAGTCCGTCGATCAGTCAATAGCAGAGATAGTTGATGATTTATAATTCACCGCAGAGTTCGCAAAGAACGCGGAGGGTATTTAAACCACAGAGCACACAGAGACCACTGAGGAAATGTTAAACGCTATTATGATTAAAACAACTGATAACTAATAGCTAATAGCTAATAACTCATTAATTATTCATTGCCTATACGCTTCCTATTTCACTCCGCCGCAGGCGAATAACATTTAACATTTGACATTTAACATTTAAAAAAGATGAGTCCACACCAACAATTACTCGGTGCCCACACCTCAATACAGGGTGGCGTGAATGCTTCGATACCACTGGCGCAGAAGCTTGGTTTTACAGCCATGCAGATATTCACAAAGAACAACAACAGATGGAGTGCTCCGCCGATAAAGGAGGAGGAAGCCGCCGCTTTCAGGGAGGGGATAGCGAAATCTGACATAAAGTTCGTGATGGCTCACGACTCCTACCTCATCAACCTCGGCGCGCCTTCCGAAGAGGCGTTCCAAAAATCAGTTGATGCAATGGTTGATGAGCTCGAACGGTGTGAAATGCTGGGGATCCCCCAGCTCAACTTCCATCCGGGAGCTCATTTGGGTGAAGGAGAAGAGTTCGGGGTGAAAAGGATCGCCCAGGCGCTCGATATTATCCACGACCGCACACCCGGCTTTAAGGTGAAAAGCATGATCGAGCTTACGGCGGGACAGGGCTCAACCATCGGCTACAAGTTTGAGCACGCCAGGGATATAATCGGATTAGTGAAGGAACAGGATAGAATGTCGGTCTGTATCGATACCGCGCACATCTTCGCGGCGGGGTACGATATAAAAGACCCGGAGAAATATGAGGGAGTGATCCGGGATTTCGACCGTATCATCGGTCTCGACCGCCTGCAGGCCTTCCACTTCAACGACAGCAAGAAACCCCTCGGCAGTCGCGTTGACCGGCACGATCACATCGGCGCGGGATTCATCGGCCTCGAAGGCTTCCGCAACATCCTGAACGATAACAGGTTGCTTCACATCCCCAAAGTCCTCGAAACCCCCAAGGGGAAAGACCAGCTCGAAGACCTCGACAACCTTAAAATCTTGAGGGGGTTGATAGCCTCCTAAAGTTACATCGGGCTCACATCCGCGGAATAGGGGGAGAAGTGCTGCAGGTTCTCGAACTTGGTGAAGTCGTGGAGGAATTTCAGTTTTACATCGCCGACGGGGCCGTTACGGTGCTTGGCTATGATAACCTCGGCAACGCCCTTCAGTGAATTGCCTTCTGAATCCACATCTTTGCCGTAGTATTCGGGGCGGTGGATGAACATAACCACATCCGCGTCTTGTTCAATCGAACCTGACTCCCTGAGATCGGAGAGCATCGGGCGCTTGTCAACCCTCTTTTCCGATTCACGGTTCAGCTGCGAAAGAGCGATTATGGGGATATCAAGATCTTTTGCCAAACCTTTGAGCGACCGTGATATCATCGAGATCTCCCGCTCACGGCTTTCGGTATCGGTGTGCCCCTGCATTAGCTGGAGGTAATCGATCACTACAAGTTTAATACCGTATTCAGCCTTCAATCTTCTCGATTTTGCCCTTATCTCAAGCACTGTCTGCCCCGGCATATCGTCAATATAGATCGGTGCCTCGGCAAGCTGTCCTCCGTATTTCGCTATGCGGGTGTGCTCGTCCGCGGTCATCCTTCCCTTGCGGAGGTTCTGTCCCGGGATCATCGCCTCGGCGCAGATCAGACGGGTTACAAGCTGGGTTGTCGCCATCTCGAGTGAGAAAACCGCCACGGGGAGTTTGTGTAGCACTGCCGCGTTCCTGGCAAAGGAGAGGGCAAGCGCCGTTTTTCCCATTGAGGGGCGGGCTGCAAGGATGATAAGGTCGGAATTTTGAAAACCACCGAGAAAATCGTCAAGATCGTAGAATCCGGTTGGTACGCCCACCACACCCGCGGCGGTTTTGTTGTGTACCACTTCTATATACTCAATAGTCTGGGTGACCGCCCTTTTCATGTCGATGTATGTCTTTTTCGACCGTGTTTCTGAAATCTGGAATATCTTTGTCTCCGCCTCGTCGAGTATTTTCAGCGCGGTGTCCTCGGCCATATAGGCGCGGTTGGCGATGCCGTGGGAAACAGAGATCAGGTCGCGGAGGATCTTCTTTTCAACCAGAATTTTAAGGTGGTACTCGATGTTTGCGGCAGAAGAGATGTTGTTTCCGAGCTCCGAAAGGTATGCCAGTCCCCCCACTTCCTCAAGCTTTTTTGTGCGCATCAGTTCGTTGAAGATGGTTGAAACATCCACAGGCTCCCGCTCGTTGTACAGGTTGATCATCGCGCTGAAGATCAACTGATGTGCCGGTTTGTAGAACGCGTCTTTCTCGATAACCGAAACCGCCTTGTTGATCGATTCGGGGTCGATAAGTATGGCTCCGAGTACTAATTGTTCAATTTCGAGTGCGTGTGGTGGTGTAATGCTTGCGGGTAAAAAACTGGCTACGCTTAAAGCCGTTTCCTTCTGCTCTTGCTTGCTCATATCTCTAAAGTTTTAATTTTTTCGGGAAGTAAAGATATTCAATATTCGGGTAACTCCCCTCCCGAAAATTGATCAGTGAAAAAGTTTAACAGAAATTCTTAAATATCTGAACGGGATTGATTATCTTTAAGCAGACTTTTTTATCCTTTTTGAAATTTCGCGAATGTCATTTTTCAGAAGGGCCGTCACGGTCTTCGTGCTGGTCACTGTAACTCTAACTTATCTTCGTATAACCGGTCCGTTCATCGATTATTTGGTGAACTACGACTATATCGTGGAGGAACTCTGCGTCGAAAAGGATGAAGCGGTTAACGACTGCTGTGGCAGTTGCGTACTCACCGATAACCTCGAAAAAGTGGTTGTTGAAGAGAACAACAACGACGAAAAACTTCCGCCGACGGGGGAACGCCCCGATCAAAAAGAACTGCTCCCCTCGATCCTTATAACAGCAACAATTCCCACCCCTGGAACGGGAAGTTTCGAGTATTTTGTCACCAACCCCGGCGCGCTGCTTGCCCGCGCTGAAAGCCCCTCGGCACCACCTCCGAAGATCTGATCCCTTAACAAGTTAGATAACTCTTTATCAATTTAACGAGAGGATACAGATGTTCCGCTTAAAATGGAATTATTTTACCCTGTCCCTTCTTTTGCCGTTCCTCGCGTCCGGGCAGAATGGCGACAGCATGAAGGTCTATTGGTTCGATCCCGTTGATATTACGGGAAAGAAAATGGAGCTTTACAGCAATTCCCTCACGATCCAGAGGGATAACCTCGAGAACCTCCTTGCATATGGAGGGATCTCACTCATAAAAAAAGGCGTTTTCTTCGCTCAGGATGTTTATTCCGACGGTCTGAAGAAAGGAGATATCAGCATCGTGATCGACGGCGAACGGTTCCACCCCGCGTGCGTTAACCGGATGGATGCCCCGGTTTCGAGAATAAATCCCCTTGAAATGGAGACACTTGAGCTCCTGAAAGGTTCGAGCGGCCTTCAGTCGGGACTCGGCGGTGTAATCTCCCTGCATAGAAAAAGTCCCGGTAAAGAGCCCTTTATTCTCGCGAGCGCGGGAGGTGTAGCCGGTGCTTCATCGGCGCTCGACCTTTCGGTCGCGGGGGGAATGAAGGACAACCGCCTCTCCCTCCACTTCGTAAAAGGCTCCCCCTACACCAACGGTGAC
>JAEYUD010000192.1 GCA_023433685.1 Bacteroidota bacterium | reverse complement strand
GAGGAAAGATGCCACCACCGTTCTCATCCTTTGTCTCGTGGGATTCCTTGGTATCGGTGGTATTCAAAGGTTCATGCTCGGACAGATCGGAATGGGGATACTGTACTTCCTTACCGGTGGACTTTGCTATATCGGAACCATCATTGACACGATAAATCATAAAAAAATGACGAATGAGTTCAACCAGAAGGCTGCTCAGGAATGCTCAATGATGGTCAGGTAACAAGACCTTTTTGCATTTTTATAGTCCCTGTTTTTTCGTACCTTTCATTATCACTTTCACCCAAAAAATGAAAGGACGGGAGATTTGGAGAATATAACATATAATTTATTTGAACGAAAAGAGCCTGTGGTTCTTCCGGAGAATCTGGGATTCGGCAAGTATTTCACTGATAACGTTTTCGTTATGGATTACAACCCTGAAAAAGGTTGGCACAATCCA
Source organism: Bacteroidota bacterium (assembly GCA_023433685.1). Taxonomy (GTDB): domain Bacteria; phylum Bacteroidota; class Ignavibacteria; order Ignavibacteriales; family Ignavibacteriaceae; genus UTCHB3. The sequence continues at coordinate 7,219 of JAEYUD010000192.1, read as the reverse complement.
CGGATAACAGCTGTCGGTAACCTGCAGATGCACCCTGCCACTTCGGTTTTGCACTACGGGCAAACCATCTTTGAAGGACTAAAAGCCTATTACACCCCCGGGGGTGAATATCAGCTGTTCAGACCTGAAGAGAACTTCAAACGTCTCAACAATTCCGCGAGAAGGCTTTGCATGCCGGAAGTGGATGTCGATTTCTGCGTTGAGGCATTGAAAGAGCTCATTTGGATCGAGCGCGAATGGATTCCCCGCGGTGAGATGGATTCCCTCTACATCAGGCCATTCATGTATGGTGAAGACCCTGTGCTCGGTGTGAAGGCATCTGATACGTATAAACTTATCTTCCTTCTGTCACCTGTTGGCGCTTATTATCCTGAAGGTTTCAAGCCCGTTAAAATACTTATCCAGGACGAGTACGTTCGTACCGTGAGAAAAGGTCTTGGCGAGTGCAAAACCGCGGGTAACTATGCTGCCAGTCTGATCGGACAGGATATCGCCAAAAAAGAGGGTTGCACCCAGACACTTTGGCTCGACGCTGTTGAACTCAAGTACATTGAAGAGGTCGGCACGATGAACATTTTCGTCCAGTTCAAGGATGAAGTGGCCACTCCGATGCTCACGGGGGGAATCCTCCCGGGCATTACCAGGAAATCGACAATTCAGATCCTTAAAGACTGGGGATACAATGTCACCGAACGCCTTGTACCCCTTCAGGAAGTGCTTGACAGATATGAAAAAGGTGAAGTTCTTGAGGTATTTGGTACCGGAACTGCAGCCATTATTTCATCTGTCTGTGAACTTAAGTTCAAAGACAGCAGCCTGATCTTCTGCAACAAACAGGTTGGCAATCTTGCTGAAAAGCTCTTCAACGAGCTGACCGGTATGCAAAAAGGAAGACTTGAAGACCGTTACGGCTGGACCACCAGGATCGAGCCCGTTACCGCATCCGTCTGACAAAGATACCCCATAATTTATGAAGCTGCCTTGCCACAAGCGGGGCAGCTTTTTTGTTTTTCCCCCTCCCTCAAAATTACTAATTTGCGGAGACAGAAAATCAGATTTCCAACAATTCCGGGCGTTTACAATGCTTCTCTTTCTCAAGAAACACAAACTTAAGCTCTTTCTTTTTTCACTACTTTTTGTTCTTGCAGGATCACGGATCCCCGATGAGGGGATGTTCCCCTTGAGTGAGATCCCAGGTCTTAATCTGAAGGAAGCGGGACTTAAAATTGATGTTAAAGAGATATACAACCCGGACGGTGTCAGTCTGATCGATGCCCTTGTGAAGGTGGGAGGCTGTACAGGTTCTTTCGTTTCGAACGATGGACTGATACTTACGAATCATCACTGTTCATTCGACTATGTGGCTGAAGCCAGCACGGTTGAGAACAACTACCTTGAAAACGGTTTTATCGCGAAAGATCATGAGATGGAGATCCCTGCCAAAGGGCTCACCTGCAAAATAACCGTGGGATACGCTGATGTATCGTCAGCAGTACTCTCGGCAGCGGATGGTAAAGAGGGTTCCGACCGTATAAACGCGATAAACCGTATCCGCAAACAACTGATCGATGAAGCACAGAAGGAGCCGGGGGTAAAAGCCGAAGTTGCCGAAATGTTCATCGGAAAAACCTGGGTTCTCTTCAAATACCGTGAGCTTCTGGATGTCCGTCTTGTTTATGTTCCCGCCCGGGCGATAGGCGAATTTGGTGGAGAAACCGACAACTGGGTATGGCCCCGCCACACCGGTGATTTCGCTTTTCTCCGCGCTTACGTTGCCCCAGATGGCACCCCAAAAGCCTGGGACAAGGGAAACGTACCTTATAACCCTAAAAAATATTTAAAGGTTAACCCTGATGGTGTAAAAGAGAACGATTTTGTTTTTGTGCTTGGATACCCCGGGGTTACATACAGAAACCGCCCAAGTGAGTTCCTGAAACTCCACAGGGATGTGCGGCTCCCTTACACTCAGCAGCTATTTGCCGGCATCATTTCTGAATATGAAAAGCTGAGTGAAGCCAACCCGGCATGGAAACTTAAACTTGATCCACAGATCAAAACTCTCGCGAATACAGAGAAAAACTTCCGCGGCAAGATCATCGGCTTCAACAAAGTTGACATCATCGCCCAAAAGGAAAAAGAGGAAGCGGAGATGGAAAAATTCATTGCTTCCGATCCAAAGCTTAAAGAAAAGTATTCAGGTCTGATGTCCAAGATCAAAAAAGAGTACGAACCCCTCTACAAACTGACATCACTCAATACTTTTGGGATGGTTCTCAGCCGTTTCTCAACAACATACCAACTCGGTGAACTGATCACAGAATATATGGTGGCGAAGAAGCTTCCCGATGAGAAGAGGGCTAATATCTTCAAAGATAAAAACAAGGCGCAGCTCCTCGCCACTGTGGATGAACTGTTCGCGAACTACATTTATGAAGCCGATCTTGCCCAGTTCAAAGTGCTGATAACCGATGCCGCGAAGAGAGAGGAATTCAGAGACGTGGCTGCACTTCAGAAGTTCTTTAAAGGACGTGGTGCCTCCATCGAAGCGGAAGATTTCTTCAAAAACAAAATGGCGAAGTCAGAGCTTCTGAACAAATCATACTTTCTTAAGGCACTCGAGATGAGTCCCGATGTATTCGAAGAATCAAACGATCCGTTGGTCGATACTTACCGTCAGTTCGATTCCGAATTTGCTGCTTACGGTGAGCTCGCCAAGAACGCTGAAGGCAATCTTAACTCTCTTCTTGCCGATTATATCGAGCTCAAAAAGCTCTTCCTTGCGAGATCATTCATCCCTGACGCCAACAGCACACTCAGGTTAACTTATGGTTACATAAAAGGTTACGCCCCATCGGATGCCACATATTATAAACCCTTCACCACCCTGACAGGTGTTGTTGAGAAGGGACTTTCGGGTAATACAGATTACACATTGCTCCCAAAGATTAAGGAGTTGTGGCAGAAAAAAGATTATGGCCGTTTCAAGGATGAAGCACTTGGCGATCTCCCCGTTGCGATGCTCTACAACCTTGACACCACCGGTGGTAACTCCGGTTCACCCGTGCTTGATGCCTGGGGCAGGTTGATCGGACTTAATTTTGACCGCGCTTTCGGAGCCACGATCAACGATTACGCCTGGAGCGAAGACTACAGTCGCTCGATCGGGGTTGATATTAGATACGTCCTCTGGAATATAGAGAAGGTCGGAGGCGCGCCACATCTATTAAAAGAGCTCGGTGTTATCTGATGCTTGCCGTGAGGAAACCGGAGCCACCGAAGGAGCCGACGCGGGAAAGGATCATTTCGACCGCATCGGCTCAGATCCTTCTGAAGGGAATAACCAACACCAGTCTTGCCGATATCGCCAAGGCGATAAAGATCAGCAAGGGGACGCTTTATTATCATTTCCGTTCGAAGGACAGTTTAATAGAGGAGATCGCCCGTAAGAATTTTGATGAAGTGGCAACCCGTATCAGGGAAGAGCTCGAGAAAAAGCCCGCGAAGAAAGGGAAGGATGTGGTGGCTCTTGCCATTGAAGCCCTTACGATCGAGAGGAAGAACGCGAAGATCGTTCACCTCATTTTTCTCGAGATCCTTCACGGCAACCGGAAACTCGGTATGAAGATACTGAAGATATATCAAGAGATGAAAAAAACAATTTTCGAAGCCATTCTCCCATTCTGCAAAGATGATTCGGAAGCCGCCCGGCTCACTGCCCTCATCCTCGCCCTCGCCGAAGGCGCGAACCTTGGAAACATGCTCGGCATGAATGAGGTTGACGCGGTGGATATTGTGAAGTATTTGAGGGTTTAGGAGGAGGGAAGCATTCTGCAAAACTGATCGTGGATTTTTTCTCGTTCTTTATTAATCCCGATTCGGACACTATTCATGATGATCTTTTGGACCACTTTATAGTTTGAATTGGGTTGTTACCAATCTTTGATACTCATTATAAGTTCCCAAAATTGAACAACTAAAGCCCGGACAATTTGCTAAACAATGTATTATCTTTAGTAACTATAAATACTTTTTTCCTGATCAGCACAAACCATTCCTGTTAGTACAGAAAAGTCTAATAAATTGATTTTATGAAAATTAAGATAACCAACATCGGCCCTATCCATAAATTCGAAATCGATCTTTCCAAAAAGTTGACGATGATCTATGGAAAGAATAATATCGGGAAGAGTTATGCGATAAGTTTGGTTTATATGCTCTTGAAGGCGCTGCCAAATCAGGAACAAAAAAACGAGATTAGAAATAAAATCATTGATATCACAAACCGTTTAAAACTAAATCAGCCGCTTCATGATAATATTAGACTGGCTCTGACTCTTTTTCTTAAGGAAAATTTTTCTGAAAAATTTGTTGGTTATTTAAGAGCCAGCTATGGTGACTATAAATTTATTGTGAATCATTACTCCGAAGGCATTCCGATAATAGAGTTGTTCTCGGAAAGAATGCGTATTCAGTATGTGATAAGTGAGATTTACTATAGTAACGGCGGAGGAATAACCTGTTTCGCTAAGTTATCTGATGTGGTGAAATCTGAAGAATATACAATAGAAACTTTACAAGATGAGTGTATGAACTTTATCGGTTCATTTATTGATGAGGTTAGTGAGTTCAATTCGAATTATCACTACCTGCCGGCTGTAAAAACAGGAATTTTTCAGGGGCTGGGTAATATTGGTACGATCATTGCAAAGATTAATCCATACTCCACTCGCTTGGATAACAGGGGATTTGATCTACCCAGGATGACGATACCTGTATCAGACTTTTATCTAAATTTGTCAAGTGCAAAAACCATAGATTCACCTGAAGTTACCACCACTGTGATCAATAAAATCGAAGAAAAAATACTCAACGGTCGTATGGAATTGGATACGAAAACGGGGAAAATCTATTATTTATCACAAAATGTTGAGCTGCCTTTTGAAATTTTTCAGGTATCATCGATGGTTGGTGAGGTGGGTCTTTTGACCGTTTACCTTAAATATCTCCTAAAAACTTACAATTTCGAACCGATTAATCGTAATTCCCGTGAGAAAACATTAGAGTCTTCATCTGTAGTCTTTTTTGAAGAACCAGAGGCACATGTCCATCCCGAGTCTCAGATTAAGTTGATGGAACTCTTAGTTGAACTTGCAAACACCGGTGTACATCTTGTACTCACCACTCACAGTGATTTTATGTTAAACTGTCTTGGGAATCAACTGTTGGCCCACAAAATCAAATCGCAACAGGTTGGCTCATTACATCTGTCGAGAACTGAGCATGGAAGCATTATACTAAAAGATATGTATGCAAATAGTGATGGCATAAAAGACCACAATTTTTACGAAGCAACAGACACACTTTACAGGGAACGCATACGCCTGAATGAAGAAAGAAATTTTAGACTTAGTCGAAAAATTAAGAAACACTGAGGAATTAAAACAATTCGGAGGCAGACTCTGTCGCGAACATGGGTCTGAAGCTGTTGTCGATGATTCGATAGCCTCATGGTATAATCTTAAACCAGATGATTTTTACAACAGTCAGAGGGTGGGTAAAAGACCACCTGCCGTTGATTGTCTGATAACCTGTCAGTGCAAAAAACACAAATATGACCATTATCTTGTTGAACTCAAGTCTGCTGAGACATCATTAACTAATGAGTGGGATCAGATATACAGAAAGTTTGAGAATACTATTGAGAAGTTCATGTTTACTGATTTTGCAAATATTTTCTTGATACAATCAGCATTTGCGATAAGACTTGTGGTAGTCCATCGAATAAAGGAGTATGATCTTCAATTGGCAACGAAAAAATTATTCAGTGAGAGTTTAAAGATTCAAAATTTAACCCTCTACATTGGCTTGGAACAATCCCCCTACACAATCAAAAAATGCTGATTCTCTAATTTCCATCTTAACCCTTTCAATCCCCCCAAAACATCTCTTGATATATCCCTAAATTTCGGTAAATTGTGGTTTCTGTTTTTTGGTAATCAACAATCCAGGACAATCATGGCTCAAAACGGACAAAATGAAAAGGCTTTCAAGCCGTATATCGCCGCGGCCGACCTTATGCCGGAGTTCACGCCCAAAGCGATTATTCTTGGCGCGATCTTTGGTATTATCTTCGGTGCCGCTACTGTTTATCTCGGCCTTAAGGTAGGTCTGACCGTCAGTGCATCGATTCCGATCGCGGTACTCGCTATCGCGGTATTTAAAAAGATCGGAAATTCGACCATTCTCGAAAACAATATTGTGCAGACTATCGGTTCGGCTGGCGAGTCTGTTGCCGCGGGCGTGGTGTTCACCATACCTGCGCTGCTTTTCCTTGATGGTGGTGTCAACTATTTCGAGTATTTCCAGATACTTGTGCTCGCTCTCGCGGGTGGTATCCTCGGAGTTCTCTTCATGGTGCCACTTCGCCGCGCGCTCATAGTTAAAGAACACGGTGTGCTTCCTTACCCTGAGGGTACTGCCTGCGCCGATGTACTTGTAGCCGGTGAAAAAGGTGGAAACCTCGCTCAGAAGGTTTATTACGGACTTGGCGCTGCCTTCCTTTATAAACTCTTAATGTCGGTTTTTGGCTTCTGGAAAGAGACCCCTGCCAAAACTTTCGGCAAGGATTCAAGCCTTCCGAACGGTACCATCATGGCAGAGATATCACCTGAACTTCTCGGTGTTGGATACATCATCGGACCGAAAATATCGGGCGTTATGGTTGCCGGTGGTGTTCTTTCGTGGCTTGTTCTAATTCCGCTCATCACCCTTTTCGGCTCGGGACTCGAAACAGCCTTCCCACCGGTTAAGGCGAAACTTATCGCGGATATGACCGCCCGTGAGATCTGGAGCAACTATATCAGATACATCGGCGCGGGTGCAGTAACCTTTGCCGGTATCATGACACTTATTAAAACCATCCCCACGATCATCAGCGCGTTCCGTGATTCACTCGGCGATTTTAAGTCGGGTTCGAACAACGCCACAGCATTAAGAACGGAAAAAGACCTTCCGATCACGTTCGTTCTTGTTGGAGCAGTGGTTCTCGTGGCTTTCATGGCTATAATTCCTTCGATCCCCACCAACTTCCTTTCAGCGATAATGATCGTGATCTTCGGTTTCTTCTTCGTTACTGTTTCATCCAGAATTGTGGGTATCCTGGGCTCTTCATCCAACCCGATCTCGGGTATGACAATTGCCACCCTGATGGCTACAAGTC
>JAEYUD010000176.1 GCA_023433685.1 Bacteroidota bacterium | reverse complement strand
TCTCCGAGATCATAACCGAACCCCAATGAGTGGTGCCTGTATTGTAAACCAACCACGCCTTCCTGGCTCCTGCAGGTTTCTTGAACCCGAGGGAGATACTGTGCCGGAGTTTGTTGCCGTCGCTAACAGGCATTCTGGACATCCAGATTACATCATCTTTATCACGAACAAAGGGGGTAATATCCTGTCCGTTTTCATCTGTCGCGTAAACGGGAGTTTCCATGTTCTTAAGAGCGTATATCTTTCCGTTGTTGTTCATGGTCACGGCAGTCCCCTTTGGGTGATCGACAACGAACAGAGTCATTTCATCGATATATTCAGTTTCGTAGACTTCATTTGTGATCCGGAGTTTATAAACACCATCCGTTTCTTTCAGGTGCGCGAGTTTTGAATAATCTGTTCTTTCAAACACCTTCGCGACCGCTCCACCCAAAGGTTCGGCATCAAAAATATAATTCGTTCCGTCAAAAGAGTAGATGAAGGGGCAAGATTTCTTGGTTGCAAGCGCGATTAGCACTACCACAAGGGCCGCGCCGGTAAGCACACCCACCGTCGCGACAAAGGTCATAACCCCGTCAATTTTTTTGTTGACCACGTAAAGCACTTTATCCACCGGTATTTGAACAAAGGATTTACTATCAGTTATCCCCTCCACAAAACAACCAGTGAGAGTGTCAGATTTGCCACCGCTACCTGCTTTTCTGGAAACCACTTCGCCACCATTATTATCAAACTTTATCACCTCCCCTGAAAAAAGTACGGCACTCACAATTTTCGTTCCACTGTTTTGGAGGCCCTCTGTATCAGGTTCTTTCGAGTCTTTGTAAACTATACACCCCTGGAAGTAGTGCATTAGCACCACGATGAGAAATGAGGAGAACAATTTGCGTTTCATGATACAATTCTTTCTGTATTAGAAGTGCAGCCCAAGGCTCAAACCAAGGCTGAAGTTTCCGAGAGATCTGCCATTTTCTCCCGGTAAATCTGAAGAGATGGTTCTTTCCGGGATAAAAACATAATCTCCTGATAAGGCAATTGAGACTCCCTGTGTCGCGAAAAATCTTACATCGAAAGCAAGAAATCCACTGAACAAGGTTCTGTTGAGGTTATTCGACTCATTTGTGGTAGTGCTTTTAAAGTTTATGTTGTCATAAACCGTCTTGATTTTTGTGACAGTATAGTCAAGATTCGCGAAACCAATTCCAAGACCAGGTTTTAACGAGAACGCATCCCCATCCGACCTCCCCAAAAGATCATAGAATGCGGTGGCGTAATAACCATAAACCTTGTTCGACATCTCCTCATTAACATATCCGGTCTGAAAATTGGAAGTATATTTAAGGTTCGGTTCGGCCGCGGAATACATCGCGAGACCTGCTTCAAGCCTCTCACTGACATTGAAGGTGAGTTTTAAACTCCTGAATACATTCAATGATACATTTTCTGTGTTGGTGTAGTATCCCTGGATACCTCTGTATGTTGGATCGACCCTGGAGTAAACATTTGATATCTCGTAGTAAAGATTTGGTCCATTCCTGGCAGATTTCTGTAGAATAACTTTTTGCAACTTTTCAACATCTTTCGGGTTCTGGAGATAAAATTCAAGAACATTCTCACTGTTTACCATATCTATGCCAAGCCCGATAAGCCCACCACCTAACGCCCCCAGAACCCCGACAAGTATGTGGCTCCAGAGACCATCTGTCTGAATGAACCTGTCAGATTGCCATTCATTTTTCCTCATCAGCAGCTGCGCGCCGAATGCACCGGCGATCCCAAGGTTTAGTGTGCTGTTTCTTGTGGTACGGCTCGGAATGATCTTTAAGTATTTTATCGAACTTAGAGAAACACTTTGAGGACTTGAGCTGAAAAACAGTTTTAGCGAATCACCATTAAGTTCGAGAAAGTACCCTTTATACAAGTTATCATTAATATCTATCATGATCACCGGATCGAGGGCAAAACTGTTTTTGTAGTCTTTGAGGTCAATTTTGGATTGAGGACTAACATATGAGTGGAGCAGTGTAAAAAGTATCACTACTGCTTTAATTATGGAGTGAGCAAATTCGGTTAAAAATGTTGCAGGAATTGCTCTAAATGTGGTGATAACTGATTTATTCTCAATGAGTTGCGCATTGTCGACAATAACTGCTGTATTCATAGAAAATCTCCAGGATAATCACGCTAAACTTACATTATTTTCTGGAAAAACAATTAATTGAGACACATAAAAAAAAGCTCCGGGGTCACCGGAGCTTTTTCTGTAATTTACCTTTTTACTTTAATCAGTCGTGTGGACCAATCAGTCGCGTCAACTGCAACCGCTGGTGGATCCGCAGGTCATGCACTTCAGACATGTGCCGTTCCGCACCATTGTCATACTGTTGCACTCTGTACAGATATCACCCGTGTAGCCTTTTTCCCTTGCCCTCTCAACCTGGATCTTGACGGCATTGGAAGTGGTGTTCAGGAATTTCGAAGTGGTCTCCTTCGTGTTCGAGGAGGAGAGCTTTGAGTTATATTCAACCGCGGTGGCACTTCCCGTTTCGTACAGGTTCTCACTGATCAGTTCTTCGCTCTCAAACTCCTCATTCGATTTGTTTATTTTTGTCGAAGAAAGCAGATCATCGGCACTAACATGCGCGAGATCGTACCTGTTGAGGTAGGTCACTGCGAGTTCACGGAAAATATAGTCGATAACTGAGGTTGAGAATTTGATCCTCTGGTTTCCTGTGACAACACCCGACGGCTCGAACCTTGTAAATACAAAAGCATCAACAAATTCTTCGAGTGGCACACCATGCTGCAAACCGAGCGATATCGATATCGCGAAACTGTTCAGGAGGCTTCTTACAGTGGCTCCTTCACGGTGCATATCGATGAATATTTCACCAAGCTGACCGTTGTCATACTCGCCTGTTCTGATATAAAGCGACTGTCCATTGATCTTCGCCTTCTGGGTGTAGCCCTTTCTGCGATCCGGGAGTCTCCTTCTTTTGGCGATGTAGCGGTGAATGATCCTCTCGGCAACCTTCACTATATTGTTCTCTTCCTGAGCCTCGTAAATATCCTGCATATCGTCATCGATAAGGGAATTGAGGGGCTGGGAGAGTTTTGATCCATCCCTGTAAAGCGCGTTGGCTTTCAAGCAGAGTTTCCACGATTGGAGGTATGCATCTTTAACGTCATCAACAGTCGCCTGATACGGCAGGTTGATCGTCTTTGATATCGCGCCCGAGATGAAAGGCTGTGCGGCAGCCATCATCTTTATGTGAGCCATCGCTTTAAGGAAGCGTGTTCCCTTCTTTCCGCATTTGTTCGCGGTATCAAAAACAGGATAATGCTCAACTTTAAGGGATGGTGCACCTTCGATGGTCATTGTGCCGCATACATAGTCATTAGCGGAAGATATCTCCTGACGTGAAAAACCAAGTTTCTTAAGAAGATTGAAATCGGGTGAGTCCATATCATCTTCAGCGATCCCAAGTCCCTTCAGGAAATCGACCCCGAGGGTGTATTTGTTGAACGCGAATGAGATATCGAATACCGATGGCATCTGAGATTCAACAATTGCTATCGCCTCTTCAGTGAAGCCTTTAGCACGAAGTGAAGCCGCGTTTATGTACGGGCATCCTTTTAGCGAACCCGCGCCTACAGCATATTTGATTATCTCGTCTATCTCATTCTGTGTGTAACCGAGTCTCTTTAATGCCGGAGGAACTGATTGATTGATAATTTTGAAGTATCCGCCGCCGGCAAGTTTCTTGAATTTAACAAGGGCGAAATCAGGTTCAACACCGGTTGTGTCGCAATCCATAAGAATTCCGATCGTACCGGTAGGAGCGATAACGGTCACCTGCGCGTTGCGGAAACCATGCTTTGTTCCGAGTTCAAGGGCGCGGTCCGCGTCCTGTCTGGCTGCTTCAAGCAGATCGGCAGGGCATTTTGCCGGGTCGATACCCATCGGGGTGATAGAGAGACCTTCGTAATCTTCAACTGCTTCGTTGTACGCTGCCCTTCTGTGGTTTCTGATAACCCGGAGCATCTGTTCCCTGTTTCTCTCAAAACCGGAGAAAGTACCGAACTCCTTCGCCATTTCAGCGCTCGTGGCATAGGCGGAGAAGTGCATTATAGCAGTAATTGCACCGGCAATGGCGAATGCCTCTTCGCTGTCATACGGGATACCCTGCTGCATCAGGAGGGCACCGAGGTTAGCGTAACCGAGCCCAAGGGTTCTGAAATCGTAGCTGAGCTGTGCTATCTCCTTGCTTGGGAACTGTGCCATCAACACACTGGTTTCGAGTGTCATGGTCCAAAGTCTGGAGGCATGGCGGTATGCCTTGATGTTAAACTTGTTTTTTTCAGCGTCGTAGAATTTTAGAAGGTTCATCGAAGCCAGGTTGCAGGCGGTATCGTCGAGGAACATATACTCGCTGCAGGGGTTGGAAGCGTTTATCTCTCCATCTTCAGGGCAAGTATGCCACTCGTTGATCGTGGTGTGGAACTGGAGACCGGGGTCGGCACAGTTCCATGCAGCAAGCGATATCTCTTCCCAAAGGTCGCGGGCACGAAGCGTTTTAGCGGCTTTTGGCGCCCTGCCTTCATTTTTAGCTTTCTTTTTCTCTGTTCTCCAGTAAAGATTCCAACTTCCGTCGTCAAGAACGGAGTTCATAAATTCATTGGGAATACGCACGGAATTGTTTGAGTTCTGACCTGAAACCGTGGTGTATGCTTCCGAATTCCAATCGGTATCATAAATTGGGAATTCAATTGAAGTGTAGCCAAGTTTGGCAAGCTGTATCACCCTCTCAATGTAATTGTTCGGGATCAGTGCCTTCTTCGCCTCAATAACTGCCTTTTGCAGTTTCATGTTAAGCTTCGGATTGAACCTGTCGTTTTCAGGATGCTCAGCGTAACAGGCTTTCATTATATTGTTCAGGTGCAGGTTGTTCAGTTTCGAGCCTGTAACAAGCGATGCAACCTTTTGTTCCTCTATCACCTTCCAGTTAACAAACTCTTCGATATCAGGGTGATCAAGATCAAGGCAAACCATCTTGGCAGCCCTTCTTGTGGTTCCACCCGATTTTATCGCCCCCGCTGATCTGTCGCCGATCTTCAAGAATGACATCAAACCTGAAGACTTGCCTCCACCACTCAAGGGCTCTTCTGATCCACGGATCTTGCTGAAATTGGTGCCGGTTCCTGAGCCGTATTTAAAAAGTCTTGCTTCACGAACCCAGAGATCCATGATACCGCCATCGTTAACAAGATCGTCACCTATCGACTGGATAAAGCACGCGTGAGGCTGAGGATGGGTGTAGGCATCGTCGGAAGCAACGAGCTTGCCTGTCTGATAATCAACATAAAAATGTCCCTGTGATGGTCCGCTGATGCCGTATGCCCAGTTCAGTCCGGTGTTGAACCACTGAGGCGAATTGGGCGCCGCCATCTGATTGGCAAGCATGTAAAACATTTCATCGTAGTATGCCTTTGCATCTTCCTCACCGGTGAAGTAGCCACCTTTCCAGGCCCAGTAAGTCCAGTTTCCTGCCAGCCTGTGGAAGACCTGACGGGAGTCAGTTTCAGATGTAAATCTTTCGTTTTCAGGCAGTTTTACAAGATTTTCAGAATCCGGAACGGATGGCTGAAGCCATTCAGGCACGCCTTCTTCAGCGAGTTTTCTAAGCAGTTTTGGTACTCCGGCCTTTCTGAAATATTTCTGCGCGAGAATATCCACAGCCACCTGCGACCATGTTGATGGCACCAATATGTTCTGCATCCCGAAGATCAGCTTACCATCGGGATTCCTGATCTCAGAGTTGCGCGGAACATACGTTATACTGTTTTTACCATTCTGATCTGTCTTCGTAAAAAGTCGTGTGATCTTCATATCTAAAAGTAATTCATGTTATAACAATTGCTGTTAAGTAATAAAATTTAAAAAGCTTCCCCGAAGATTAGATGTCTCTAAACTTAAATAGTTGCTTGCATTAGTGGACCGATGTTGTAGTCAGACCGGCCGGGGGGCAAAATCCGGAAGTCAGCCGTCAGATTTTGTGTCCGAAAATTACGGTTCCTGCACCACTTTAGCAAATTAATTTTTTCACACCTGCGATTTCATTTCAAAATCGCTCAAAATATTTTTCAAGTCCGCCGTTCACCGATGGAATAAAGCCACTCACCGATTTTCGTTATGAAGCATCGTGGCGGAGAGCTATTATTCGGCTGAATATTTTTTGAATTCCGGTAAAACTTAAACGAGGTCCACCATGGCTAAAGTTCAATCACAGACAGCAAGAATACTGATCGGCGTAGGCCTGATAGTGCTTGGAATACTCTACTTCCTGAAAGAGGTGGATATTATCGGCGAACAACTGAATGCCGTTATTTTCTCATTTCCAACCATGATTTTCCTGATCGGTGTGGTTCTTCTGGTGAATTCACGCAGAAAATCCCTCTCATACCTCTTTTTGGGTCTCGGAGGTGCCGGCATGGTTCTCAGGGCATTCGGGTTAAACTACTCTGATTTCATATTCCCGGTGATCCTTCTGGCTCTCGGTTTCTATATTATCTACCGCCACGTCGAAAAACAGCGGGAAGCCGAACTTGGGAACAACGACTATGATGAACCCGGAAGGAAGTACCGGTCAGACAGGGACGTGCTTGATGAAATGTCAATTTTCGGCGGCAACAAAAGGATAGTGAACAGCAGAAACTTCAAAGGCGGGAACATAACAATTATTTTCGGCGGTTCTGAGATATTCCTTCGCGACTGCGAACTCTCAGACGGCGATAACGTTCTTGATCTTTTTGTCATCTTCGGCGGATGCGATCTTACCGTTCCCTCACATTGGAATGTAAAGGTTGACGTGGTGTCGCTCTTCGGAGGTTTCTCAAGCAAGAAATACAATTACCGCACTGAAGATATCGACGAAAACAAAACCCTGGTGATTAAAGGTCTCGTCCTCTTCGGCGGCGGCGAGATGAAAGTATTTTGACCCGTAAAGCCCTTAATTTAATTACTTTACTGGTAGTGCTGGCGGTTACGTCTTCCCTGTTCCTCTTCTATAACACGGGGATCACGATGTGGCAGGCAGTAACTGATTCGGTTATCTCAACAATCCTGCTGACAGGTTTCTCAGCAGGATTGTTCCAACTTTACAGGTTCGTACCCTTTGAACTGGACAGGCTCGAAAAATTCATAGTGATCCACCTTACTGCCGGCGTACTGGTTTCAGTTTTCTGGACCAACCTTACAAGTCTTGTCCTCCCAAATCTTCTCTTCAGTGATCCGGTGTATCTCCGCTTTTTCTCCGATAATTTTGTCTCCCGTTTTTTTATCGGCCTGATCCTCTACTTCACTTTCACGGCATTTATCTATCTTATAAAGGCATATTTCAAAAATATTGAAAGTGTAAGAACAGAAGAGGCGCTTAAAGCCCGGTTGATAGAGGCAGAGCTGAACATCCTGAAACTTCAGGTGAACCCACACTTCATTTTTAACAGCCTGAATTCCGTGGCGGCTCTCGTAAGGCTTGATCCCGGACTGTCGGTGGTCGTAATCGAGAAGCTCGCGAAGTTTATGCGGATATCACTCGAAGCAAAGCAAAAACCTTTTGTTACTCTTGAGGAAGAAATTAATAATGTTAAAAGATACCTCGAGATAGAGCAGATCAGATTTGGCGACAGGATGAAAGTTGAATACAGGGTTAAGCCCGGAACGAACCGGGTGCAGGTACCTTCATTCCTGCTTCTTCCCCTCGCTGAAAACGCGGTTAAACACGGGGTTGAGTCTCTTACTGGCGATGCCCTCATTCAGTTGAACGCGGAGGCAAATGACGACCTTCTTCTGATCAGTGTCTCAAACAACACTGGTGAACCTACCTTCACGAAACAGGGCCTCGGCTCCGGGCTAAAAAACATAGGCGAGTTGCTCCGGTTGAACTATGGTTCAGACGCCGGAGTGACCTTCACTTCCGGAAATGGTGAGTTTACAGTCACTCTTAACATTCCATTGAAAAAAAAATGATGCTGCGCGCGCTGATAGTTGATGATGAACCCCTGGCCCGGTCACTTTTAATGAAGTACTGCTCCGACTCCGGTGTGATCGAGGTTGCCGGTGAGGCTACCAATGGAACCGAAGCCCTCGAAAAGATAGAAGAACTGAACCCCGACCTGGTGTACCTTGATATACGCATGCCCGGGGTCTCCGGCATTTCAATTCCGGATATGCTTGAAGAACCGCCACTGATAATTTTCACTACCGCCTACGACGAATACGCCGTGCCGGCGTTTGAAAAAAACGCGCTCGACTACCTTCTTAAACCGGTGGAATACGAACGTTTTTTAAGTGCAACCCAAAAAGCGTCGGAAAAACTCGCTTCACAAAAACTGCTTCGGGAGTACAGAGAGAACCTTAGCGAACTGAACAGCGGTACCGGCAACTACCTGACCACCATTTCAGTGAAACATAAAGGCGATATCCTCTTGCTAAAAACCGCCGATATCACTCATTTTGAAGCAATGGATGACTATGTGACCATTCATCTAAAAGAGAAAAAATATATGAAAAAGGTGACTCTGAAAGGGCTGGGAGGAAAGCTTGATCCTGCTGTTTTCGCCAGAATTCACCGGTCATTCATTGTGAATCTGTCATACGCTGAAAAACTGACAAAAGACCCGGAAGGTTCTGATATCCTTCTCTTGAAGAATGGTTTGCCATTACCTGTCAGTGCTTCAGGTTTGAACAACCTGAAAACAAGACTCGCCTGACTTATAATAGTCTACAAATTTAGATTCAGCTTACTTATATCTATCTCGCCTGTTATTTCACGGTACTCAACCTTTGAGAAGTATGAGGCTGACATCTTTTTGAACAGCTCTGATTTTGAACTGTAGTCGTTCAGATAATATATTTTCACCCGCTCACGGTTCTGCACCGACCAGTTCAGGATGATCCTCATTCTCTCATAATCTTCATCCGTGGGGAAGAGGTCAAGCCGGTTATTTCCCTCAAAAAAATCATCGAGAGCGTCTTCAAATCTGTCATAGCCACCCGCGGAAAAGCCCCTGATATAAACCTTCCCCTCCAGCAACAGGAAGTGATCGCTCACTCCCCCGTCACCTGAAACCGAGATCAGAACATTCGCCCTGTTAACCGGTTCCTTCAGAAGTGATGACCTGTGAACCTGGTTCAAAACCAGATCAACCGTTTTTTTTATTTCAGCCGCCTGCTCAAATTTCAGGTCAGCAGAGTAATCTGTCATCCTCCTGATCAGGTTTGAGATCAGTTCGCTGTTTTCTCCAGCCATGAAAGAATAAAATTTCTGAAGTTCAGCCCGGTAATCCTCTTTAACGTCCTTTTCGCAAGGGGCAAGACACCGGTCAATCGTCGCCATGAAACACGCCCTCCCCTTATCCAGCTCTTTCTGCGTGCAGGTGCGCAAGCGGAACGACTTCTCCGCTATCTCAAGAATCTCCTCCGAACGGCTCCGGGATAAGAAGAGACCGAAATAGTCGTTCCCATCAAGGTCGAAATTGTTCACGATCTCAAGCTTTGGGAATTGGTGCCGCACCGATACCCGGATGAAATATTTGTTCCCGTAGTTTTTAAGCTGAACATTGTGTTTCGGTTTGAACCTTTTTATCAACTGCGCTTCTTTAACCAGAGCCATCACTTCCGTCGAGGTGGTCTCGTAGCAAAGCCGGACAGCGGTGCCGAGTATCAGTTTGCTTTTGCCCGCGGCGTTATCCATAAGGTGTTGCGAGAGGCGTTTCCTCAAGGTTTTTGACTTGCCGATATAAATAATATTGTCGCTCTCATCCAGGAACCAGTAGTTGCCCGGAAGATCGGGAATTGCAGGTATTTCAAAACCTGTTTGCGCGGGGGTTTGTGGGAATTTGCGGGAAATATCGCGCGGCGGGATATACTGAAAGCCAAGCAGGTCTTGAAGACGGGAGAGTTGGAACTCTTTCTTAAGTTTTTCCGCCATTTTCAGGAAAATTTCAGCGGTTGCCATCGCGTCTGAATATGCCCGGTGAGTAACCCCCGGCGCGATGTTCAGGTGGTCGCGAACCGATTCAAGCCGTTTCGACTTCAGTTGGGGGTAAAGTCTCTTCGCTCCTCTTAGTGTGCAGAAGGTAACCGGCTTGAAACTCTCATAACCGGCATTCAAAAACTCCGCTTCAAGAAACTTTACATCAAACTGAATGTTGTGCCCAACAATCACGGAGTCAGAAAGCAGATCCATTATCTTCGAGGCCATCCTATCGAAAGAAGGGGCACCGGCAAGATCCTCATCCCTGATACCCGTGAACATCACAATATAGGGATCGAGCCTCCTCTCCGGATTGAAGAACGACACAAAACTGTCGACCACCACTCCCCTCTCGATCCTGTATCCCGCGAACTCAATTATCTTCTCGTACCGCGGATCAAGACCGGTAGTCTCAACATCCAGCACGGTGTAAGCTACATCATCAATCTCTTTTTGGAAGAGGGTTTCGAGGTTCAATGGGGGTGATTTCCGTAATTCAAATAATCAAGTAGACTAATTTAGCTGTTAAATTAGAATTCATCTTTCTGTTTGGCATCGATATTCCCCCGTCAATCCAATTTATACCAATTTTTCCACCAACTCATATTAATTTTGTCTATCAATTTTTTCGGAGAATCAATGAAATTCAAACCGGTTTTAATGCTCGCGCTTTTGAGCTTCTTGCTTACTTTATCTTGTACGACCAACCGTACGGTTTCAACTAACTTTTCATTTGAACCGGCAAAGCCGGTGGCGGGTGAGGAGATAACCGTTACTTTCGACGCGGCGGGAAGTCAGGTTGAGAAAGAGGAAGCGCTGACACTTCTTGTTTTTGAACATGGTTCAAAGGAACCTCTCGCCAGCGAAGTGGTGATGACAAAGGATGGCAGCCAATGGAAAGCCTCTTTTAAATCGCAACCCGGCACCCGCTCACTCGTGGTTGTGTTTAAGGGTGACAAGGGGCTTGAGAATAATGAACACAGGGGCTTCAGAGTGCCACTGTATGAAAAAAATGGCGACGCGATAAAGGGCGCTGATGCAGCTTACGTTGACTTCATGAGAAACTATGGTGACATGGCGGAACTGTCGCTTAAAAACAAAGAGCTCTTCAAGCTGATAAATAACGACTTCGTTATCAATCCTTCACTCAAAGTGGAGTACTACCCTGTCTACGTCAGTCTCCTCAGAAGGGTGAAAGCCGACCTCTACGATACCCTTATCAGGCAAGACCTCTCCGGGTTCGCTGCCGTGAAAGACCTTGACGAAAACCACCTCGTCGCGCACACCCGTGGATACGAGATCTTGCGCGATCAGGAATCCGCTGCCAAATACAGGGGTATGCTCGCTACGAAGTTCCCGAAAAACGAGTTCGTGATAACCGACCGTTTCAACTCGGTCAGAGGTGAGAAAGACCTTAAGAAACAAAAGGAGTTGCTCCTTGATTTCTTAAAAAATTTCCCGGGTGATGAAAGGGGAACAACCCTTACCGACGTGTATTTGAATGCTCTTGGTAAAAACCTTGATTGGCCCAGGATCGAAAAAGAGATCGTTTCAACAGGGCTCGAACCTTCTGCCATGTTCTACAACAGGAATGCCAGAAAGTATCTGAATGAAAAAGATTCAAAACCCGATCTCGCGCTCCTGATTAGCAAAGTGGCGCTCGATAAAATTAACAAAGAAAAGAAAGAATTGAACCGGAAACCGGCGAATACCCCCCGGAGCCTCTACATATCAGGTCTTGACGGCACCCTCTCGATGGTGGCATACACAAGGGGACTCGCCTTCAAAAAACTCGGCAAAAAGGCTGAAGCCCTTGAAATGTTCGAATTGTCGGCTAAAGCCACCCGCATGGAAGATCCTTCTGTTATGGCAGAGTACCTCGACGCCCTCGCCGGATCGGGAAAAAGATCTGATGCCCTGGAACTCGCTAAACAGCTTAAATCAGAGGCCAGATCAAATAAGGAAATCGACAGTCTAATTGGCGTTTTCTTTAAAGCCGAAAAGGGCTCTGATGAAGGTTTGAGTGAACTGATCTCCGATCTTGATAAAAAAGCGGAAAAAGTGATTACCGCCAAACTCAGGAAAGAGCAGCTCGATCTCCCGGCTAACGACTTTACACTTCTTGATACCGAAGGACAAGAGGTCAGTCTCTCGAAATTAAAAGGAAAAGTTGTGGTACTCGATTTCTGGGCAACATGGTGCGGCCCCTGCATAGCATCGTTCCCCACATTGAAAAAAGCGGTTGAAAAATACAAAGCCGACCCGAATGTGGTCTTCCTTTTTGTTAACGCCTGGGAAACTGCAAAAGACAAAAAGAAGAACGCGATCGACTTCATGACCAAAAACGGTTATCCGTTCAGAGTTCTAATGGATGAGAAAGACGTGGTTATAACAGATTATGAAGTTTCCGGCATCCCAACCAAATTCATCATCGATGGTACCGGAAAGATCCGCTTTGAATCTGTAGGCTTCAACGATAACGAAGCTGAAATGCTTAAAGAGATCGACCTTATGATCGAGATGGCGAGGAAATAGATATTAGCTATTAGTCCGCCGCGGCGGATTAGCGATTAGCTATTAGTGCGCCGCGACGCATTAGCGGTATTAATTTTAAGCTGCTTCGGGAGACCGGAGCAGCTTTTTTTTATTTTTTACCGGAGAGTTTTTTCTGTGGTTCCAGGATCAGTTCGAGACCATCGATATACTCGACGTTTGGTTTAACGTCGATCTCGATGGAGGGGTCGGTGAGTTCAAGTTTTTCCCGCTGTACGGGTTTGATGCGAAGGAGGTATCTGCCAACTTCAACTTCGAAGAAATTGAAGAAACCGTCAAAAGCACTTCTTTCGGTTTTTACCACCTTGTCAGTCTCGCGATCAAGAAGTTCGACCACGTATCCAGGCGCCCCTTTCTTCTGACCCTCATTTTTAAGATACACTATTCCACTTATCTCTGATGTCATTCTTACAGGAACATCTATCCGGAGTGCCTGCCCCGGGCGCGGAACGAACTGAACACCTTTCAGCTGGACTGTGAAATTCGAACTTGGGAGCGACCCCGTGTTTACTTCGATCTCTGTATACTTCCCGACCGGGAGTCCTCGCAACAAGGTAACTCCGGAAGTGTTGGTTGATCCATCCCAATCCCTGCCGTCAACCTTGAATCCAACCCCTTTTATGGGAAATTCGTCTTCATCGAACACTCCATTTTTGTTGGCATCAATGAAAACACGCATTGAGGCGAGACCAAAAGAGGCATCCATCTTTTCAGAGAAATTCAGATCACCGGTCCCCGGCTCTATGGCAAGACTTGTTGAGAAAGAAATACCGGCTGTTACTACATTTCCCGAAGAATAACCGGCATACAGACCGAGCGAAAACTCACCGAACCTTCTGGCCGCGTTGATATTTAAATTGTAGGTGTCAAACCGTGGATTTCTTTCGATAGTGCCTGAAAGGTTTGTTAGCTCATCAATATTTTTAGACGCGCTTACCCTGATCATATTCAAAAACCACTCCGGTGACATGCCGAACTCAAGGCTCCCCTGCACCATTATTCCGTAAAGTGAAAGACTTGAAGTTGCGGTGTATTTTACCGCGGGTTCGAGCAGGCTGATACTGTAATCGTTCATTCTCCATCTTAGAGTGTTGCCGATGTTAACCCCGGCGACCGAAAGACCTGATGCGACAGAGATAATATCTTCATTCAGATCGAGAAAACTTGTACTCCCCTGATATTGTAACGTTATCGGTGAGAATAACGGTTTCTGCCCGAAATCGATTCCGGAGATCGCGAGGGTGCGCCTGTTTTTCATTGCCTGCGACCTTGCACCTTGTGTGCCGGTTTGATAGGGTGAGAAGTTGGTTATACCGGCGTTTAAGCTAATATCCCAGACTTTTGTTTGAACGCCCGCTTCGAATGTCAGCAGGTTTTCTTTCATATCGTAAGCAAATTGAGGACTCAAGATCAAGGGCCCCAGGAAGGCATTGATTCCTGCTCCGGCGTAGTAGTGGCGATCCCCCTGAATATCAACAGCGGATGTGTTCAGATTGAGTGTAAGTTCATTAAGTATTCCGAGTTCAACTTTGCCGTATGTTCTGCTATCACCCCGGTAACCTGCCAAAGTAAGAGTGTAGTAGGTTTCACCCGGTTTAATGAAATTTCTGCCAATGTTGTAGCTTTTTCTTTCTTCTGTTACCTCACCACCCGGCCCGTAGAAAACCAATCTGAAATTGTTCATACCGAAGAAAAGGGGTACATCCCTGAAAAGATAGCGGTTTTCGGCATTGGATGTGATGTATCCGATCAACTCGTTATCCCGGAATAACTGCACATCCCACCCGGCGGGGAGAACACCCTCTATATTTTGGAAATTGAAATATTCCGGCTGGTAGGTTGGCCTGTTGCTTATCCTGAATCCTATGGCATTCCCGGTCGAGGGGAATATCATGGAACCCGGCAGGGAGACATTTCCTATTTGAAACGATGTGGCTTTAACGGGACCGAACAGCCCGCCATCGGGGTCAACCCTCCCCAGGGTTATATTGGTAACCCCATCGCTGCCGCCGTCCCTTCCGTTATGATAGATGAACCCGTTCATTTTAAGCAGGTCGCCACTCATCAAAAAAGTATAAGATATTGAAGAGGAACTGCCGGTAGGTTTGAAGTTTGATGAATTGCTCACTCTAATATCGGTTTGCGGAAGTGTCGCGAAGTTGAAATCATTCTCGATAACGGGATAGTTTGAAGACTTCTTCGCAAGGTTTGGGGTTGATGGTCTCGCGCCCGACTCCCTCTCCCATCTCATCTGGATCGGCAGCTTTTTCTCCGGAGTAACTGAAAGCCTCATGTCGAGCCGGTTAAACTCGATCTTCCACCTGAACCACCGGGCGAACGTGTTAAGTTCAATGTAAATATCGTCGTAAGTCGCGCCGGCGTTAACCGTGTCGAGTGCCACTGATGTTCCGAATATTGAGCCCGTGCCCTGCCCGAAGTTTAGATCGAAAAGATTGCTTTTTTCATAAAGATACCCTGAGGCCAAACCTTCATCGGGTTTGACCTCGATGGGTATCTCCATTGCGTCTGAAATGGCACCTAAAGGGAGCATGATTCCTTTTTCGGTTACATATACTGCTATCTCTTTGCTGACCGTATAACGCCCAAGCAGAAGTTCGCAGATGAGAAGATCATCTTCGGGCCAGCTTACTGGCCTCCAGGGTGGTTCACCCCCACCCGGATCAGATCCGAACAATCCTCCGGTGATCAGGCTCAGCAATGCAAGCCAAAGGAAAAACCTTTTCATTGATCAATCTTTTCAGACGCTTTTTTAATTGATAACCGCTGGAACTGATGTCTCGGTTATCAACGGCAATTCGGGCACCTCTCCATCTTTGAAGAGAAGTCTGAATTGACCTTCACCGCTTTTGAATCCGTCGGGAATCTGGAGCTTGATTCGCCCGGAACGGTGATCGATCGGCGGATAAACCGCGAAATTGCGGATAATACCTATTTTTACGGGTTTTTCTTCCTCCCTTACCCAGGAAACCTCTACCTCGCCGAAGAGTGAACGGTTACCGGTTCTGGTTACATCAAAAAAGACGTTAGCCCCGGTTGAGTCATTCTTGAAACTTACATTTTTGAACTCACCTTTTGCCTGAGTATCCTTCCCCCTTAAAATAACCGGTATTGAAATACCGTATATCGGGATCAATTTTATCGAAATACCCTCAGCGTTGGCTGTATCTCCGGCCTCAGTTGACTGTTCGGGGATATTCTGAAACCTGAGGTGCGAACGGTATTCACCGGAAATGCTGCCGAGGGAGCGTCTGACCTGGAGTCTGACAACCTGGGTCTGGTTCGGTTCAAGTACCAATTGCCTTGGTGTTACCCGCAATATGGAATCAGCAAATGGCGCGCCATCCTCGGGAGTTTCGATCGTTTTTACGCTACCGTCAGGTTCCATCTTAAGGTTTATGAAATCGATCCGGTAGGTAAGCCGTTTATTTGAATTGTTAATAAGATTTACTTCCGCGGTACGGTCGTTGTCTTTAAGCACAAGCCGTGTAGGTACAACCATAATTTCACCGCCCGTGCCCTGGGCCTTCACTTCACCCGAAGTAAAAACCCCGGAGAGGATCATGATTGCGAATATTCTTACCGCGTATCTTAGCATTCCGGAATTGGAAGTGTTCATTTTTTTTCTCACAATATTTGTTTTCGGCGCAATGTTGTTTTTTATAACAGGAGCCCTCATGAGCCACCCGGGGTTGCCGGAGTTAAAACCGGCCCTCCCCCGGGTTTGGGCATTCAGTCCCTGTCATGATATTTTCTTTCTTCCAGCAAGAGCTTTTTGTCTCATTATTGATATGTAGCCGTTATCTCGAAAGAGCCCCAATATGAACCTTTTAACTGATCGGCGGCCACGTTAAGTGTTCCACCGAAGTATACATACTGATAGCCACTTGACTCTAATTGCAGGGAACCTGAACCGGTATAATAGACGATATCAGTCAGGGTCATTTCAACTGCCGGGTTTCCCGCGAGTTTAACGGAAACGGGATCCGGTGGCAAAGTGAATGTGTAGGAAGCGTTGGGTTCGCCGGCCACCGTCACCATTTCCTTGTCACCACCATGAGCCGCGACAAGTGTAACTCCACCTGAAGCTGTTCTTGGCGATAACGGATTTGCAGGAATTACAACGGTACCCGGGGTTGCACCAGGCATGAAACCACCAAAACTGATTCCAGTTCCGGTATAAACAGCTATCGGCAGTGACATTGTGGCATCCGCGTTGGCAGAAGCCGTATTGGTCTGGGAATAACCTGCGGCTGCCAAAAAGAGTGTTAGTAAGAATAATTTTCGTAACATATTGTTACTCCTCATTTTAATACTTGTTGTTGATCGTGAATACAATATCACCGGGATTCTACAAATAGTTAACGGTAAGAGAGAAGGAACCTGAATAAGTGCCTCTTCTGTCGCCTTCTCCTTTTGTTAGCGTTGCACCCACATTGAATGTGGTTACGCCACCGGTCCCAATTGTATATGGTTCGGCAAGGTCGGTTGTGTATTCAGACACCTGCATCACGTCAGTAATGTATGTCTCGTTGGTTACAGTAGTTGTCAAGGGGAGGTCAAGTGAAAAGAGGGCTCCTTCGAGACCATTAACTGTAAACTGAGCGGCTCCATACGAAACCCCGCCATCGAGAAGATTGATTTCACCCGATCTTGTTCTTGTCCCGGATGGTGTGATAGTGACACTTCCCACAGTGGAAATGTAGGCAGCAAATTTCCCGAAATGGAGGTCTTTTCCGGCAACTTTTTCTAAAGTGATCGGTTGAACTATCCTGATCGCCGGATCTATTGTTATCGGACTTGGGCTGCCGCTTTGTGCACCGGCTTTCATCACAAGGATGAACGCGAACAGCACCACGACTTTTAAAATTTTCTGTAACATGGGTTACTCCTTTTTAATTGTTTCAGGATCAAAAATAAACTACTGAAAAGTTAACGGTACCGGTATAGGTCCCGACCGGGGAGCCTTGAGGTATCTGGACTGTGCCACCAATATTCACGGGGAGGATACCCGATTGGTCAAGATTTATGTATCCTCCAATCGGTTCCGAGGCACTCAAGGTTAACTGCAATTCATGATTTGAGCCATCATTCAGAAAGACAGAATTGTCCATCGTTATCGTGATCGGCATATTGCCCTCAGCCTCAATACGTATCAAGGCTGCATTGGATGTGCTTGATACCAGGGCAATATCACCGGTTTTAGTTCTCAAACCGTCATTGGAGATGGTAACCGAACCGCCGTTAAGCCCGACGGCAAGTTTGCCGAACTCGAGTTCACTCTGTTTAGTCAAAGTTATTGCTTTATACACCTCAGCCCGCACAATCATTTGGGCTGTCGGGCTTTGTGCCGAAGCGTTCCCACCCATCGCCAGAAGGATGATCGCTAAAGTGAAAAATATTTTTCGTAACATCTGTTACTCCTGTTTATAAATTTATTCTGTTTGACCGGTCGCCCGGTTCTGAACTAATAATTGACCATTATCAAGATGTAGCCGGAGTAATTACCCGGTTGCTGACCGGCGGAGACATTCAGTTTTCCGCCGAGTTTCCAGGTTGCCTTTCCGTTCTCGTCCAGTGTTGTAGTCAACGGTGTATCGGTAACAAACTCATCAACCGGCATTGTTGATGTGCCGCTTTCGAGACTGACAGCGCCCGCGGGCAACTGTACCGTTACGAGTGTATTGGGAGTGCCATAAACAGTGAATTTCCCTTCACTGTAACTACTGTAAACTGCCGAAACACCACCCTGTGGAATCCTTGTACCTTCGGGTGAAATGGAGAGCGAACCGGAGATGCTGCCAACCGTGAGGGCACCAAATGAAAGTTCCCCTTCGAGCACTATTGAAAGTGGTAGCGGATCGTCAGTTTCGATCCTGTCAGGGAGGTTTCTAACGATGGTACTGTTGAAGGTCTGTGCTGAAACAGCGACAGAACCACCGGACAATGCCACCATAGTGATCAACCTGAATAAACTTCTCATTGCTTTCACGTTTGGTTACTCCACTATCGGGTTAATTCTTATAGATAACTTGCGGTTATCTGGAATGTACCGTAGTAGCCACCTATTGCCTGGCCTGCCGCGACATGAAGTTTACCGCCAAACCATACATCCTGATATCCATTTTCATCAAGTATGAATTGACTGTTGTCTGTGAATGTGGTAATATCAGTCAGGGTCATTGTAGCGTCGGATGGGCCTGTAAGCACTACCGGGTCAGTGGTAAACATCAGTTGATAACCTGCATTGGGTTCACCATCAACATCAAGCCTTCCGGCATGACCTCTGTGGTTCTCAACAAGAGTCACACCCCCAGTGGCGGTTCTTGTGCCATACGGATCAGCAGGTAACACAACTGTTCCTTCAGATGCACCGGGCATGAACCCACCGAAATTAATGCCACCCGAAAATGAATAGATTGAGATCGGCATAGAAAGTTCGGCGTTAATGTCAGCTGTGGCTGTATTACTTTGATATCCCGAAGGTGAGTTGGTTTGAGCCTGACCGGGAACAACCATGATTGCTGCAAGCAGCACGGTTCCGATGAAAATTTTTCGTAACATTTTGTTACTCCTCGTTTTAATTTTTGTTTTCATTTATTGTTGTAATGAATTCATTTTCTACTGGTAATTCACCGTTAATGAGAAGGTGCCTGTGTATATCCCTCTTACGGTTTCCGCGCTCTTCGTCAGTGTGGCACCCACATTAAAGGTGAGGGAACCATCACTACTTATCGTGGGGGTACCATCGATATCTGTGATAAATTCAGATACAACCATTTGAGAAGTACTGTTTGGAGTTGTGTTAGTGAGTGTAGCACTGACAGGTAAAAGAAGATCGAATGTTGCATTAGCAAGACCCTCAACCTTAAACTGTGCCGCACCATAAGCGACCGATTCTAAAAGGGTTATTTCACCGGTTACAGTTCTTTCACCGTTTGTTCCAAGTATCACCGTACCTGTTTTGTTTACATAAGCCGCGAATTTACCAAAGTTGAGGTCTTTATTCTCGATCTTTGTGATCGTGATAGGCTGTACTATGGTCAACCTTGGGGTAAGCGTTGTACTGTTTGGTTGCGCGTTTGCCTGTGAGACAAAGAGTATTGTCAGCAGCAGGGCGCCGGATAATATTTTGTGTAACATGGGTTACTCCTTAATCTTATTTCTGTGATCAATAATAGACAACTGAGAGCTGAACAGAACCTGAATATTCACCCACAGGTGTTGCCGCGGGGATGTAAACAGTTCCGCCTATTTGCATATTCAGAATGCCAGTCACGCCGGTCTCTGTATAACCGCTTAATGATGGGTCTAACACCATGTTAAGAGTGTTGGAGCCTTCATCACTAAGTAAAATGCCGCCGGGAAGATCAATCATCACCCAGTTGAGCTCCTGAGCAGTTATTGTAACGTTTGCAGCCCCGAAACTACTCTGTAACAGAGCCACATCACCGTTTTTTGACCGGTTGCCGTTTTGCGCGATAACCACGTTACCTCCCTCAGCGCCAACCGTTACTGCACCGAAGTTCAGATTGCTTGTTCTTTCCAGAATGATTGGCTTCATTACATGGGCATACGCTTCCAAGTTTGTAGTGTTGTTTTGAGCTTGCAGCTCAACCCCGCACAATACCAGAATGACAGCCACCGTTAGAAGTGCTTTTCGTAACATAAGTTACTCCTGTTTTTTGTTGATTGTTGGAATGTAGATAGTTTCCTGTCACGGGCGAAATACCCGGCGAGGATTTGATGGGTCGCTTTCGCGACTGATATGATGTGTTGCCCGTTAGACTTTAGTCTTTCAGGGCTAAAAAGCTGGTAACGCAATGGTAATCACCAAACTATAAGTTTCGAAACCGGAACATGCCGTTTCAGACATCGGCCTACCGGGTATCGGTTAAACTGAACTGGTGATTATATTCGATTAGGATTAGCTGCTCATTGAAGGGAACCTTAAACAGTGCCAAAAGAGCGACTGAAAATTAGTTATAGAAAGAAGAGTAGTATTTACAAATACGTAAAAAACTTGTATGAATTCGTCAAATTGTTACGCGAAATTCACAAATTCACAAATTTATGTACAATTCCGTACGTTGGAGTTTAAATGGAGGGGCGAAAATGGTGGTCAGATCTGATCATTTTCAGAAGGATGCACAGACTCGCTGTACTTCCTGAACTGACCGGGGGTCATTCCTGTTAACTTGTTGAATGAAGAATTAAAGGTGCCACGGTTTCTGAAGCCACACTTCGACATGATATCATCAATATTCTCCGGTTTACCGACGGATTCAATAATAAGCCGTTTAGCTTCGTTGATCCTGTAAGTATTAACCAATGTGCTGAAGTGCTCGCCCGAACCTTTAGTGATCGCGGAGGAGAGATAGGTCCGGTTGGTCATAAGTGATTTGGCAAGATCATTGATGTTAAAGTCAGGGTCCAACCATGGTTTGTCGTCCCGGAGGTGATCAATTATCCTGTTGTATAGCCGGCTGGTTTCAGGGTCATGCAGTTTTGACGTTATGTCATTTTTTACCTCAGCTTCCGGCTCGATGTGAGTAAAAGTCTGGTTCAGCTCCCGCAGGTTCTTTAAGTAAAGAAGCTTGAGGCTGCGGTTTCTGTAGATCAAAAATCCGACCAGTGATACAAGTGTTATGGCAGCTGCAATGAAGGCAAAAATGGTGTAAGTAAGAGTGAATTGCTGGTCGGCAATCTGTTTCTCCTTCTTCTCGTTCTCATATTTGCTGTTGAGATCAAGGATCACTTTCTGTTTTTCCAGCGCGAAAAGACTGTCTTTAAGTGTAACCGCCTTTTTGTGGAATTCGAGCGCGTTTTTAAAGTTTCCCGTCTTCTCATTGGCTCCTGCCAGACCAAACCAGATCGAGATTTTCTCGTTTGGCAGATTCATCTCTTCGGCAATAACACGGGCGCTGTCATACTTATCGATCGAGAGGTGGTAGTTCTCCATATCGTAGTATAACTCACCCATTCCGATATAGTTCATCATTAAGCCATAAGTTATCCCCGACTCTTTACATATCTGGAATGATCTGTTGAGATTTTGAAGGGCTTTCTCATATTTCTTCTGTTTTGTGAAGAGGTTTCCAAGGTTCAGCAGGTTCTGGGCAACGCGCAGTTTGTTGTTCTGTCGTGTGCCAACCTCCAGCCCCTTGTTATAGAAATTGATTGCCTGATCCACAGAGTCCATTTTTTGATATGTGGCTCCAATGTTAGAGTAACTCTGCCCCAAAAGATCGAGGTCACCGGTTTTTTCTGAAATGTCAACAGCTTTAATATAATAACCGAGCGATTTATTCCACTCTTCAAGTGTATAACAAACAAGCCCAAGGTTTGAGTAAGATATTGCCGCTTGCTTGCTCATATTCAGTTCGAGATAAATTTCAAGCGCTTTCTGGTAGTCGGAGAGAGAAGCGGAATATTCACCCTGTGTCTGGTAACTGTTGCCCCTGTTGGCGTAATATCTTGCTTTCAAAACCGGGGTGCGCAGATCGTTCTTTATGCCTGTGAAAATTTCGAGAGCACGTTTGGCGTCACTGGCATCATTGTACAATGATGCAAGAGAGATGTTCAAATTTACGATCTGATCTGCTGAAAACTGTTTTGAGTGTTTGGCGAGAGCGGCTTCAATGGCAGCAATTCCCTTCTTTGTTTCGCCAAGCATGCTCTGAATGTCCCCGATCGCGTTGACAGAGTTGATCATTCCGTCAATATGGCCAAGTTTTTCGGAAAAAATGTATGCCTTTTCAAGGAAGCCAAGTGCTTTGGCAGGGTCGGAATCTTTGAGGTCGATCGACAGATTCACAAGGGATGTGATGGCAGCGGTGTCAGAAGCAGCTTTAACCGCTATTGATGAAAGTTCATCCGCCCCCCGTTGGGCGAATGCGGGTGACAAACCAAAAATAAAAAGAAGGATAAAAGCGACAGGAATTCTTTTTATCAGCATATTTTTTTCCAGTAAACCTGTTAGAATCACTCTCTTTCAAAAAGGGTTTTAAATCTTCTTCCCCCCATATACTTGTCACGGTAGTATTTGGTGTCGAATGAAGAGACTATAACTCCCTGCTTTGTGCTCGCGTGAGCAAAAAGTCCATGTCCGAGATAGATGCCCACGTGACCGGGTCTAGAGGCTGGTCTTGTATCAAAAAAGATCAGATCGCCGAACTGAAGGTCATCAAACGCGGGAACCACTTCGCCTTGAGTGAACTGATCGCGCGCTACACGAAACAGTTCGATACTGAATGCCTCTCTGAACACGAGTTTTGTAAAACCTGAACAGTCAAGCCCGTTAATTGTGTTGCCACCCCAGACATAAGGCACTCCGAGGTACTTGATAATGTTCATTATCAGTATATCCCGGTTTTGCTTTTGACGGTTTGAAAGGTTCTCGACGTTATCCATTATAAGATCATCCATCGAGATCATTTCAGTCTCGGGGAGATAATAATAGCCGTCAGAAACGCTGTTGTCGGTGGTGTCGGCTAACGGAACGCGGGGTTCTTCATCTTTCTTTTCAGGTGGAAGTGAAGGTTTCTGAGTATCCACGGGTACCCTTGTGGTTTCAACCTCCGGTTTGGGATGATTATCGTGAGCAGGAGGAGCCCCCCTGCCGGTGGCGGGCTCAAAAATGGAGCAGCCGGTCAGGAACATTAACCCGCCGGCTGCTGCTAAAAGCTTAAAGAGCTTTCTTCTAAGCACCAAGATAAGCCTTAAGGTTTTTGGTTTTAGGATTTCTCTGTAATCTTCTGATCGCCTTCTCTTTTATCTGACGAACCCTCTCACGGGTGAGGTTGAATTTTTCACCGATCTCTTCGAGGGTGAGTGAGTGCTCTTTATTCAGACCGAAATACAACCTGATAACTTCCGCTTCCCTTTCTGTGAGTGCTGAAAGGGCACGGCTGATCTCTTTCTTCAATGACTCAGACATAAGTGTGTAGTCAGGCATCGGATGCTGATCGTTCTGAAGAACGTCGAGCAATCTGTTGTCTTCACCCTGCGCGAACGGGGCATCTACAGAGACGTGGCGGCCGGATATCTTAAGGGTATCTGCCACTTCGTTTACATCCATCTCAACTTCCTGAGCGATCTCTGAAGCTC
Source organism: Bacteroidota bacterium (assembly GCA_023433685.1). Lineage (GTDB taxonomy): Bacteria > Bacteroidota > Ignavibacteria > Ignavibacteriales > Ignavibacteriaceae > UTCHB3. The sequence goes on along the minus strand of JAEYUD010000176.1, from coordinate 10,750 downwards.
TTGGCTCCCTCTCGTATTCCTGCTCAAGCTGGCTGTAGGCTTTTGTGATTTTGTTCAACGCGCCGACACGGTTAAGAGGAAGACGGACGATCCTCGACTGCTCAGCGAGAGCCTGAAGAATCGACTGACGGATCCACCACACAGCGTATGAAATGAATTTGAATCCCCTTGTTTCATCGAATCTGCGGGCTGCTTTTATCAGTCCGAGGTTACCCTCGTTTATCAGGTCTCCGAGGGAAAGACCCTGGTTCTGATATTGCTTGGCAACAGAAACAACGAACCTAAGGTTTGCTTTCGTAAGTGTTTCGAGCGCGTTCTGATCTCCGTTCTTAATACGGATGGCAAGTTCAATCTCCTGGTCAGGAGTAAGCAAATCAACTTTGCCGATCTCTTGCAAATATTTATCAAGCGACTGGCTTTCACGGTTGGTATATTGCTTTGTTATTCTCACCGATACCACCTCTCTCTGGTAAAGTTATTCAAAAAGTTAATCATTCTTTTTCGTGTACACTGAGTCCACGATGGCAACTATTGACGCGTCAACCGGAGCCATATCAACGGGAAGTGGTATCACGGCTTCACTCGCGGTGATGTAGACCACTATTTCACCCGGACCGGCACCGACTGTATCAACCGCGATGAACGGGGATCCGGTTTTTTCCAGATCAGCATTTAGGGGCTGAATGATCCTGAACGATGCCCCCTCGAGGCTCTCGTATTTTCTCGTCGCCCATAAATTCCCGATTACGCGTGCCAGAAACATCTACTGCTCCGTTTTATCGAGTTTATCGATTATTGCCATAATAACAGCATCCACCGGTTTGTTCTTTGTTACATTGGTCTGTCGGGCACTGCTTCCTGTTGCCACAAGCACCACTTCTCCTTCACCGGCACCGACGCTGTCGACGGCTATTACAAAATTTGTTTTTTCATTGAGTTCGAGATCGAGTTCCCGGACTATCAGGAACTTGGCTCCGACAAGATTTTCATCTTTTTTGGTCGACCAGATTGTCCCGATCACTTTTCCTATGATCACTTTTGCCTCGATTTTAGGGCCGGATCACATCCAACCATTTAACAATTTTTAGACAGTTTTAATTCCCGTAAAGTTCCGTCCCAAATCTCTGTACGGATAAAATCACAGTTCAATTTCAGGTGAGGAAACTTTCACCCGGAACGGGTGCCTGAACACCAAACCAGTTGAGAACGGTTTTACCGGCATCAGCAAATGTTTTTCGTGTGCCGAGATCTACCGGTGATATCCCTTTTCCGGTGAGGAGCACAGGAACATATTCACGTGTGTGATCGGTTGAGCGAACCGTGGGGTCGTTACCGTGATCGGCCGTGAGGAGCAAAACATCTGTGTCATCCATCTTCGCGAGAATTTCCGGGAGCACACGGTCAAAATCTTCCAGGGCGTTTCTGAATCCATCCGGATCGAGCCGGTGCCCGAAATAAACATCGAAATCAACGAGGTTGGTCATGATGAATGAATTGCTGTACTCACCCATCGCTTTGAGTGTCTCCGCGCAACCCTCGGTGTTTGATTTTGTATGAACAATAACATCAAGACCTTTCTCGTTGAAAAGATCACCGATCTTACCGATTGCAACTGTGGTTATACCATTATTACGCAGGTGATCGAGAATAGTGTCACCGGGAGGATCAAGCGAGTAATCACGGCGGTTGGTTGTGCGTTTAAATGTTTCCGCGCTTTCACCAACAAATGGACGCGCGATAACGCGACCCACAAAATGCTCATTGAGCAACCGATGCCGGGTAATCTCACAAACTTCATACAAACGCTCAAGTCCGAAATGCTCTTCGTGAGCAGCGATCTGAAAAACAGAATCTGCCGAAGTGTAAACTATAGGGAATCCGGTCAGTACATGCTCTTCACCAAGTTCTTTAATTATCTCAGTGCCTGATGCTGCCTTGTTACCGAGATATCCTTTACAGCCTGTCAACTCAAGGAACTTTTGCATCATTTCTTCGGGAAATCCCTGGGGGAAATAATCGAAATCACGGGGGGAAATTATCCCCGCGAGCTCCCAGTGCCCGGAAGTTGAGTCCTTACCCTTTGAGACTTCAAGCATTTTTCCGAATGCTCCCGTGGGAGCACCGATGGGAGCGCCACCCGGTATAAGACTTATGTTTCCAAGCCCAAGGTTTCTAAGATTTGGAATATTCAGTCCTCCGGTTTTCTCCGCGGTGTTTACAAGTGTATTGCTCCCTTGATCGTTGTAATTGGGAGCATCAGGAAGTTCACCTATCCCGACACCATCGAGGACAATAAAAATAAAATTTTTGATCCCGTATCTCCTAAGTTGATGACACTACTTTACCACCGCTTCCCTCCTGTGCTTTTTGCAGGGCGAGTAGGGCGTTCTGGAAAATTTCTTCAAAACTGCTTTTATTTTCTGCCGGAGCTATACCTATGGAGACAGTAAATCCATTTCCACCCCCGGCGGCTGTGGCAGATTGACGTGTGACCTTCGATTTAAATTTCTCAGCCCAGATAAAAGCACGTTTGGTTTCTTTTCCGAAGAAGAAGACACCGAAAATGTCTTTATCAAGTTTCCCCAGGGTCAGCTCATGGTTGGCTTCACTCCTTAGAAATTCGGCAAGTCGCAAGTTTGGTTTCGAGTTGATATCCGATCCAAACAACTCCATCTGCTCCGGGGCTTTATCAACGCTGACAAGGGCAAGTGCTCCGCCAAGATTGAACTGCTTCACCCGGTAGAGTTCCTGATCCACACGCTCCATGAAAAACTTTTTGTTCATTAACCTCGTCTCCGCGTCATAAAGCACATCATTGCGGAGCATCATTTGAAGTGAGTAATTGTAAAAAACATAAGACAACAGCGAATTGAGCCGTGCCACAAATCTTGTTTCCGCGGAGGTAAACGCGTTGTTCTCAGGTGATTCGAGACAGAGTATACCGAGTAATTGCCCGTTAATATTTAGCGGCAAGGTCATGAATGCTCCCTGCGTTGCCCTCTCTTCTGTCTGATTGAATCTGGGGATCTCCTCTTCACCAAGATTTTTGTAATACAATGGTCCCGCGTTCGATAGCTGGGTTCCCGCAAGTGTGTTCGCTATTTCCACTTCAGTGCCTTCGGCAACGAACGGTGCTCCGTCAGAGGCGAAAACCCTTGAGATACGAAAAGAATTTGATGCTCCCGCAAAATCAAGAAAATAAATAACCTTTGCGGGTATCAACTCCCGGAGCCTCTGTTCAAACACACCAAGAATATCGTCAACCGAGTTTGAGATCAACAGCTGGTCAATGATACCGTTCATCGCCTTTAAGCGTTTTTCAGCCAGCCCTTCAAGAAAACCTGTCTGCACAATCGAAAGAACGTGGGTAACAATTCTTACATATCTACCCATTGCAAAGAGGGTTTCGGGACCAAAAGCGTCTTCATCTTTACTGTCGACAGCCATGACACCGATAACTTTTCTGTCAAAAAATACAGGAACGGCAGCAAAACTTTTTATTCCGTGGGGAGCATTGTAATATCTTATCAATGAAGGTTCTTCTTCTGCCCCGATACTTGCTTTTGAAACCGGTCGTTCGTTGTTTATAACCTGACTTAAGAGGTCGCCCGCAAGCGGAATGTGTGACACTTTAAAATCATCCGTGCCAACAATATACGCTGCGGGTGAGAGCCGCTTACTGCTTTGGTTAACCCAATAAAATACCGCGCTGTGAGCCATCATTCCCTCTCTGACGAGTTTTATAACCTTGTCGAGGAAAAAGCTTATTGTGGCTTTGTTGTTTTCAACCCCGGGGGCAGTCTCATTAATTATCTCAAAGTAACGCTCACTGATATCAGATGGTTCTTCGTCACTTAATGTTATAATATTCCCTTTACGAGGGGGCTCTGAGGTGGTGGTGACAACATTCTGCTTGAAAGCGGGTGTAACCTGCGGTCTTGACTGCGACTGGGTCTGCTCCTTCGGAACAAATGTACCGGTAACCTTTACCGATTCTGAATCAAAGAATTCGTGGGGATCGCTGTGCGGTTTTGCTTCTTTAAGAATTTCGTCAAAAACTTTTTCTGATTTTTCTTTTTTGACCAGCAGGAAGATATAAATAATATCAACAATGAGAACCAGCCCCATTACTCCACGGGTTACCGTGTCACCTATAACGATAATAAGCACCAGAAAAAGTGGTGCCAACGCTATAAGACCGTATTTAGTGAGCTGCTTTTTATTCATCCGGATTTCGAAACTCTTTAAACTTCAAAAATAGTCTTGAACAATCAGATAATCAAATCAAAATAGCACTTGTGTGATCCAAATGATTTCTGATCTGTGTTATTACCAGTTTTTTGAACTTTCCTGAGCGGATGGTGTATGGGAAAATGTTCTCGAAAGCTTTTAACCCGGGGTAACACTGTTCCGCGGCTTTTAGAGCCGCGCTCATTTCCCTCTGATTCAATTTATCAGTCTTGGTTAGCAGCATGATATAACCGGTGCCGTATGAACTGCAAAAATCGTGAAACTCGAGATCATGGCTGCTCCCCGGCACCCTGCTGTCTGCAAGATGGATCACTAAACGAATATTACCCGAGGCGGCAAAATACTCGCCAATGAATTTGCTCCACCGTTCTCTTTCCTTCTTGCTTACTTTCGCGTAACCATAACCCGGAAGATCTACAAAATAGAATGATCCGTCAATCTTAATGTAATTGAGCGACCTGGTCTTCCCGGGGGTGGAACTTACCCTGGCGATACCCGCCTTCCCTGTAATATGATTTATAAAGGAAGACTTGCCGGCATTTGATCTGCCGGCTATCACCACTTCGGGTAATTTTATTTTTAACGACGAAAGATCCGTGAAGGATCCTGTAAATTCTATTGTTTCAAACATATAAAAAAAGAGTAATCCTGTTACGGATTACTCTTTGGGGAAAATGATTCAGGAAGATCAGGCCTCAACCGGTGCTTTTTCGGCTTCCTTTTCTTTCCTTGACTGTGCGGCGGCTTCACGGGCTTCCTGTCTTGCCGCGGCCATCTGATTGGCTGCTTCGTTATAGTCAACAAGTTCAATGATCGCCATCTGAGCAGCGTCACCAAGTCTTACACCTGTTCTTACAACTCTGGTGTAACCACCTTTTCTCTCACCAACCTGCGGAACGATGTTCCTGAAGAGTTCTTTCGCGGCTTCCTTGTTTCTAAGAACGCTCATTACGATCCTCTGATCATGAAGTGTGCCTTTGCGGGCTTTGGTGATCAACGGCTCGGCAAAAGATCTCAACTCCTTGGCTTTCGCGAGAGTTGTTTCTATTCTTTTGTGCAAAAAGAGTGCTGCAGCCAGGTTCTTAAGAAGTGCGTTCCTGTGGCTGTGTGTTCTCTTTAATTTTCTACCTTTAACTCTATGTCTCATTTCTTAAACCTTCATCCGGATTAGTTTGAACTGCTTTCGTCTTTAATGTATTCGTCGATATTCATGCCAAACTCGAGGCCGAGTGTTTCGACGATCTCCATCAATTCCGCGAGTGACTTCCGTCCGAAGTTTCTGAACTTCAACATTTCAGCTTCATCCTTTGCCACCAGATCGGAGATGGTTTTGATGTTAGCAGCTTTCAGGCAATTATGAGCGCGCACGCTTAACTCGAGATCGTCTACATTGGTCAGAAGTATTTTTTTGATTCTTTCTTTTTCAGAATCTTTCTTGACTTCTTCATGAGTGTCTTCCTGCTCGATATCAAAATTGATGAAGAGCTGGAGGTGATCCCTCATTATTTTAGCTGCTTGTGTAAGTGCGTCATCCGGAGTGATCGAGCCGTCGGTGGTGATATTGACCACGAGTTTCTCGTAGTCGTTCCTGTCGCCAATACGGACGTTTTCAACCTCGTATGTCGTATTGACAATCGGGGAGTAAATCGAATCGATCGCGATCATACCGATGGCAAAATCCGGTGACTTGTTGTCTACCGCAGGCACGTAACCTTTACCTCTTCCGACACGAAGCTCCACTTCAAATTTGGCGTCAGCCTGAAGTGTGGCGATGTGCTGGTTCGGGTTGAGGATCTCGAGATCCGCGGTGTATTTCTGAATGTCAGCGGCGGTAACCTCTTTGGGTCCCTGGATCGTAAATTCGATCTTTGCCGGCTTTTTATTCAGTAATTTCATTCTGACCTGCTTCAGGTTCAGAATGATCTCTGTAACATCTTCAACAACACCGGGAATGGTGCTGAACTCATGAAGAACCCCGCCAAGCTTTACGGCAGTGAAAGCAGCTCCGGGAAGAGAAGAAATAAGAATTCTTCTGAGCGAGTTCCCGATGGTTACACCATAACCTCTTTCAAGCGGCTGCAAAAAGAACCTGCCAAAAGTGCTGCTGTACGACGATTCCTCGCAGATAACAGCATCCGGTATCTTCAGATATGATCCACTCATTTAAACCTCTAAAAATTTCATTTTTGTTATTTAGAGTACAACTCTACAACGAACTGCTCGTTGACATTAAGCTGCATTTCCTCTCTCTCAGGCACGTTGATAAATGTACCGCTGAGGGTGGCTTTATCGACGCTCAACCATGGGTAGAGACTGTCTTTAACTCTCTTGAGCGAATTGTGAATAACATCCAGCTGTTTGCTCTTGTCTTTAATTTTTATCACATCACCCGGGGTGAGAGTGTATGAGGGTATATCAACAATATTTCCGTTTACAAGAATATGTCTGTGACGGACAAGCTGACGTGCAGCCTTGCGTGAAGGAGCGAAACCGAGCCTGTAAACCACGTTGTCAAGTCTTCTTTCAAGAAGCTGAAGCATGTTGGTACCGGTGATACCCTTCTGGCTTGAAGCTTTCTCGAAAATAGTTCTGAACTGGGTTTCGAGAACTCCGTAGATCCTTTTGATCTTCTGTTTTTCTCTCAACTGAATGCCGTATTCAGAAACCTTTGATTTACGTGACTGGCCATGCTGCCCCGGAGGATAGTTCTTTCTCTTTCCTTCTTTGCCTTTCTCTTCAAACGGGCACTTTTCTGAGAAGCATCTGCTCCCTTTAAGGAACAGTTTCTGTCTCTCCCTTCTACACAATTTACAAACCGAACCGGTGTATCTTGCCATTTAATAATTCTCCAATGATAAAATTAAACTCTTCTTCTTTTGGGTGGCCTGCATCCATTGTGAGGGATGGGCGTTATATCTTTGATCGAAGTGATCTCGAACCCAACGTTAACGAGGGCTCTTATGGCTGATTCTCTGCCGGCACCGGGGCCCTTAACTCTGACCTCGACTCTTCTTAAACCAAGATCATAGGCTTCCTTTGCAGCTGCTTCACTGGTGACCTGAGCGGCAAATGGAGTGTTCTTTCTGGAACCTTTGAAACTGTTCCTTCCGGCAGTAGACCATGAGATCGTGTTGCCGTAGATATCGGTAAGGGTTACCAATACGTTGTTGAATGAAGCCTTAACGTGCGCGATACCGTTGGCGTCGACAACATGTTTCTTTTTAACTTTTTTAGTAGTTTTTGCCAAATTACTATCCTCCGATTTTCAATTACTTTTTGGCTACTGCTTTTTTCTTACCGGCAACTGTTTTCCTCTTACCTTTTCTGGTACGGGAATTTGTTCGGGTTCTCTGACCTCTTGCCGGAAGTCCTCTTCTGTGCCTCAAACCTCTGTAAGTACCGATATCTATAAGGCGTTTGATGTTGAGCTGAACTTCAGAGCGCAGCGCACCTTCCACTTTATAGTCCGCTTGAATAACAGATCTGATATTACCCACTTCATCTTCGGTGAGCGAGCCGACTTTTCTGTCGGGATCGATCGAAGCTTTCTGAAGGATTTCCTCAGCAATGTTTGGACCTATTCCGAAAATGTACTGCAGGCCGTAAAAAATCTTTTTATTCTTTGGTAAATCTACACCAGCTATACGTGCCAATTAAATTTCTCCTTTGAAAAAATTCTATCCTTGTCTTTGTTTATGCTTTGGGTTCTTGCAAATAACCCTGATACTGCCTTTTCTCTTGATTATTTTGCAGTGCTCGCATACTTTTTTAACTGAAGCTCTTACTTTCATCTAATACTCCGCTATTTATACCGGTAAGTTATTCTTCCTTTTGTCAGATCATACGGAGAAAGCTCGATAGAGACGCGGTCACCAACGAGTATCTTGATAAAGTGCATGCGCATTTTACCGGAGATATGTGCCAGTATTTCGTGTCCGTTTTCCAGTTTCACCTTGAAACTTGCGTTAGGCAATGTTTCAGTGATCACTCCGTCAACTTTTATTGGTCCTTGTTTTGCCATTTATTCTACGGTTAAGATTTCTGGTTTATGTCCGTTTACCAGGATTGTATGCTCAAAGTGAGCAGAAGGTAAACCATCAACCGTTTTGATCGTCCAGCCGTCGCTCAATTCGAAGACCTCGTACTTGCCAGTGTTAACCATGGGCTCGATAGCAAGAGTCATACCATCCTTAAGCTTTTTGCCTGTTCCTTTTATTCCGTAATTCGGAATAGAAGGATCTTCATGAAGGTATTTTCCAACCCCATGACCGCAAAGGGCCCGGACAACTGAAAAACCGTTGGCTTCCACATATTTTTGAACCGCGTGCGAGATATCATGTACACGGTTACCGGCAACAGCCTGCTCGATACCGAGGTACAAAGATCTTTCGGTTACTTCCATTAGCTTCAGTTTACGTTCGTCATCACCTACGAGAACGCTCAAAGCCGCGTCGCCATAGAAGCCGTTTTTTTTAACGCCACAGTCCAGAGATACCAGATCTCCATCGGTTATCACCCTGTCTCCCGGGATTCCGTGAACCACGGTATCATTGATCGAGATGCAAAGTGTAGCCGGGAATGGGGGTGTGCCCACCTGCCGGTATCCTTTGAAAGCAGGAGTACCACCACGGCTTCTGATATGATCTTCAGCCATTTGGTCCAGCTCTCCGGTTGTTATTCCCGCTTTTGTTGCTTTTTTTACCAGATTTAAGGTTTCTGCAACTATCCGGCAACTCTCGCGGATGGCATCAACTTCTCTGGCATTCTTAATATGAATCACAATTAATAAGATCTTCTTCTAACTAATTTTCCGCCCTTCATGAAACCATCGTAGTGTCTCATAACCATCATAGAGTTGATCTGGTTCATCGTATCGAGAGCCACACCAACCACGATCAGGAGGCTGGTGCCGCCAAAAAACTGCGCGAAAGTCGGAGCAATATTGAATCTTGAAACAAACGCCGGAAGTATCGCGATAATCGCCAGAAAGATCGAACCAGGAAGGGTGATCTTGGTGAGGATATTGTCAATAAACTCGGATGTTTGTTTGCCCGGTCTGATACCCGGGATAAAACCTCCCTGCCTCTTCATGTTATCGGCAACCTCTTTCGGATTGAAAGCTATTGCCGTGTAGAAGTAGGTAAAGAAGATAATAATGATAGCGTAGAAAAACGAGTATACAAACGATGTATAGTTGAAATATCTTGATACCGACTGTATAAATTCACTGTTCGGGAAAAATGAAAGCAAGGTGTTCGGGATGAACATGATCGCTTGTGCGAAGATGATCGGCATTACGCCCGCAGTGTTAACCCTGAGTGGGATATACTGTGTAACACCACCGTAAACTTTTCTTCCAACAACCCTCTTGGCATACTCAACCGGAATTCTTCTGGTTCCCTGGGTAACAAGAATAACACCCGCGATAATAAAGACAAGAAAGATTATCAGTATAAGTGAAATTATTAGGTTTCCACCGGCCTGAACCGACTGATATTCGGCCAGAAACGCGTATGGAAGCCTGTCGATAATTCCGATAAAGATGATAAGTGAGATACCGTTACCGATACCGCGCTCAGTGATCTGCTCACCCATCCACATCATAAAGATGGTTCCGGCAGTGAGGATCAGTACCGACTGCATCGACCAAAAGAAAGGATCGATACCCGCGGCAATAATTCCACCACCATCAGCAGGTCTGTTCAGGGTAAAAGTGGTTCCCCAAGCCTGAAGGCCCGCGATGAGAACCGTGCCAACCCTGGTCATCTGATTGATCTTTTTTCTGCCTTCTTCGCCTTCCTGTTGAAGTTTGGCGATCGAAGGGAGCACAGCGGCAGCGAGCTGAAGGATGATCGATGCCGAAATGTAAGGCATGATACCCAAAGCAAAGATCGCCGCGTTCTTGAACGCGCCACCCACAAAGAGGTCATACAAACCAAAAAGTGAGTCGCTGCTCTGACGGTTCATGGCACTCTTGAGAAGTGCGCTGTCAACGCCGGGTAAGGCGATGTGCGCGCCAATTCTCACGATCAATAAAATAAGAAGAGTGTATAAAACTCTCTTCCTAAGTTCCTCGATCTTAAAAATGTTTTTGATTACTTCAATAAAACGCTGCATTGATACTCAGTTAGATTGTTTCTGTTTTACCACCGGCAGCTTCGATCTTTTCGGATGCCGATTTACTGAATTGATGACCTTTAACTGTTACCGCTGCTGTAAGTTCCCCTGTACCGAGGATCTTAACCGGACGGTTTGCTGTTGAGATAACACCGGATTTTAGGAGCACTTCTATCGTGACGGTGTTTTCATCGAGCTTTCCGGCATCAACGAGGTTTTGAATATCATACAGATTAACTGTCTGATAGTAGACTTTGAACGGAGGAGTAAAACCAAATTTTGGGATACGGCGCTGAATAGGCATCTGACCGCCCTCGAACCAGGCTCTGTGATTGGCGCCTGATCTCGACATCTGACCGTTTGATCCTCTGGTCGCGGTTTT
>JAEYUD010000167.1 GCA_023433685.1 Bacteroidota bacterium | reverse complement strand
GTGCTCGACTATACAAGTATACGCGGTGAGTTGATCCGGAACGTTAAATCTGCTTTTATTGGGCTTTTAGGGCAAAAGTATTCCCCGCCTGACTATTACACCAATTCACTTCGTTTTCTTGAAGATTTTGTAGCCGGTTTCTTCGGCAGGATAATGTCTGGTGATCTTGAACCGGGAGCCCTGACCTCGATATTAAAAGAACTTAAGGGAAGAGGGGAGATAGATGACGTGCAGGTTCGCGATGAGATAATGACCTTTCTGTTCGCCGGTTTTGATACCGTTGCCGAAGGGCTTTCGTGGTCACAGTATCTGATCTCGACCCATCCCGGGACGGACGAAAAAATACTTGCCGCCGGTGAAGTGACCGCAACGCCGGATGATGACAACATTCCGGCAGGGAAACCGGGTAACAGCTATCTCAGAAGTGTTATTAATGAGGCGCTCAGGTTGTATCCGCCTGCCTGGGCATTCTACCGTATCGTTACATCGGGCGAACAGATCGAGGGGCTTTATTTCCCTGAAAACTCATACCTGATGATCTCACCCTACCTTCTGCACAGGACTCCAAAATTCTGGGAGGATCCGGAAACTTTTAATCCGGAAAGATTTGTGGGTGAAGACCAGCCGGAGGTTAATCATTTTCACTATATCCCATTCGGTCAGGGTCCCCACATCTGCACGGGCCGCAGGCTCGCGATGTTCGAAATGGAATTAATACTCTCGAAGTTGACCCCCCGTTTCAAGTTTACATATACCGGGGAATTGCCGCCGAAAACCGACCCCGGGATCATAATGAAGGCTGCCAACGGGTTGAATTTTAAAGTTGGTTTGAGATAATGGAGCCGAAAGAAAAGGTCAGGCAATTCATTTCACTTACGGCAGGTTACGGTCTGAAGAACGGATTTAGAGTCCGTTTTTGGGATGGTGAAGAGTGGTCAGTCCCCTCGGGGGGTGAACCCGGCTTTACACTTGTGCTTCGTTCACCCGGGGCGATCAGGAACACGATCTTTCCCCCCACCGAACTTAACGCCACCGAAGCATACCTCTTCGATGAGTTTGAGATCGAAGGTGACATGTTTGCTGTGTTCGAAACCGCCTACGAACTTGCCGGAATGAAAAGATCGAAAAGTGAACTGTTAAAACTGCTCACCCGTGTTATTTCACTCCCCGGATCAAAACGAAAAAAAGATAAAAATTTTACTGCGAAACTCACCGGGGATATCCACTCAATCGAGAGGGATAAAGAGGCCGTATCATACCATTACGACATGTCGGATGATCTTTACAGGCTCTGGCTTGATCCTGAAATGGTTTACTCTTGTGCCTGGTTCAAAACCCGTGAAACCACGCTTGAACAGGCACAGTTGGACAAACTTGACTACATTTGCAAGAAACTTGACCTTAAACCGGGTGAAAAACTGCTCGACGCGGGGTGCGGATGGGGTGCCCTCGTGATCCATGCCGCGAAAAATTACGGGGTTGATGCAACCGGGGTAACCTTAAGCAAGAATCAGGCGGCCCATGCCAACAGGCGAATAAGCGAATTGGGGTTCGAGGGTAAATGTCGGGTTGAAGTGAGGGATGTAAGGTCGCTTTCAGGTCAGAAATTCGACAAGATATCTTCCGTGGAGATGCTGCACCACATCGGCTACAATTCGCTGCCGGAGTATTTCGGGGTTATTAAAAACCTCCTTAAGCCGGGGGGATTGTCATTCCAGCTTGGTGTTACCAATAACGCTGCCAAGGGTAACTACCGGGGTCCGGTATTCGCGCCAAAATATTTCATGCCCGACTATGATCTTTCGCCAATTGGTGAGTATCTTAGAATAGCAGAAACCACCGGTTTTGAGGTCTGTGATGTTGAAGACCTCCGGCAACATTATGAACTCACCGCGAGACACTGGCTGAAGCGGATCGAGGCGAACCATAATGAAATTGCTTCTGTAACCGGAGAGGTTATGTACAGGGTTTACAGGCTGAGCATGGCATTAATGGCTTATGGTTTTTATTCAAACATGATAAACCTGTACCACTTCATCCTGAGGAACACAGAAGGGAAAGGTGATTTCCCACCGCTGACGAGATGGTATTAACATAAAATTATTTGATAAAACATTATAAAAGATGACAACCGAACTTGTGCTGAAGGCAGAATCCTTCATTAAAGAGACACTTCCGGAGCGGCTCGACCCCGCGATGGTTTACCATAACCTCGATCACACCCTTGATGTTGCCGCGAACTGTGCCCTGCTTCTCGAAAATATCAAAGTGGATGACCTGACTTCTGAGAATATAATGCTCGCGGCACTTTTTCATGATTGCGGATACACCGTGACCATCGAGGGGCATGAGAAGGAGAGTTGCAGGATCGCCAATGAATTCCTTCACAGTAATGGCTTCTCCTCCGAAAGAACAGCAGCAGTTGAGGCGCTGATCATGTCTACCTCTCACGGGGTTGCTCCTCAGAATACCGCTGAAGCAATAATCCGTGATGCAGACATTCTTCATACCGGCAAAAAGGGTTACAAGAAAAAGACCGCCATCTTAAAAAAGGAAGTTGAGTGGATCAGAAGGAAGGAACTCACCGATCAGGAATGGACAGTGGAAAATATCCGTTTTCTGAAATCAGCGGTTTTTCACACTAAGTTTGCAAAAGAGAGATTTGGCACCAGGAAAGATGAGAATCTGAAAAAACAGGAGGGCCTTCTGAAGGAACTGCTTGCAGCCGCGGCGATCCGGGAGATGGAAAAGGCTGCTTCTGAAACCGCAAAAGTGGTTGAGAATGGTTCAAAAGGTCTGGCGGGCGTTGCTGGAAGAGTAATACCGGAACCGACAGCCGCGAACGACCGGCGGAATCTGAAGGCAAAATCGCTGGAACAAAAAAGCACCGCGCGAGGAGTGGAAACCCTTTTCAGGAATATCACCCGGACACACATAGATCTGAGCGCGAACGCCGACCGGAAAGCGAACATGATGATATCGGTCAATTCGATCCTGATCTCGATTCTAATCAGCACTCTTGTCGGCAGGCTGGCAGCATTTCCTCATCTTACAGCCCCCACAGTGGTCATCCTTCTGATCTGCATGATCTCACTCGCGTTCGCGATTCTCAGCAGCAGACCGAACGTTACAGAAGGGGTGGTCTCAAGAGAGGATATCGAGAACAAAAAGGGGAATCTCCTTTTCTTCGGCAATTTTCACAATATGTCTCTTGAAGATTACACTTTCGGTATGGAAAAACTGATGATGGATGCAGAATACCTTTACGGAAGCATGATCAGGGACATATATTATCTTGGCACGGTTCTCGAAAAGAAATATAAATACATTAGATACTCGTATGACGTGTTCGGGATTGGGATTCTGATCTCCGTCATATCTTTTATTATCGCAATAATTACAGGATGAGTAAAATGAAAACATTGTTGCTTATGAGGCACGCAAAATCTGACTGGGATGACCAGTCTCTCGTGGATCATGAAAGACCTTTGAACGCCAGGGGTGAGAAAGACGCCCCCAAAATGGGGAAACACTTGGTTGAACTCGGTTTGATCCCCGATCTTATTCTCTGCAGCACCGCGGTAAGAGCTAAAATGACCGCCGAAGCTGTCGCGGCTGAAACCGGTTATGACACTGACAAGATCGTTTTCCATTCAGAACTCTACCTCCCCCGTGTTGATACCATGCTTGATTTAACAGAGGAGCTGCCGGAAGAGAAAAACACCGTTTTAATTGTCTCGCACAACCCGGGGATATCTCAATTTCTGGGGAGACTGGCGGGCAATTTTTTGAATGTGCCTGAGATGCCCACATGCGCGGTTGCAAGACTCGAACTCTATACGGGGTGGGATCAGTCGGGACCCGGCGCTTTCATGCTTAAGACAATACTCACTCCAAAAAAAGATTTAAAGTAGACGAAAGAACCGCGTAAAATCAGGCGCTGGTGTGATAATTGTCTCAATCAGCGTTTGTTTATTTAAAAAAATATTTTGCAGCGTTTGTTTATTTAAAAAAATATTTATTTTTTGTGAGTCCACTTTTGGATTTTTTCCGGATAATGTGAGTTACTCACCGGGAAGAATTAGTTGATTTTTTGGGAAATGTTATTAACCAGGCGGGGAGGCTTGTGTTTAATAAAGAATGCAAAATTGGGTAAATGATCCTGGAGACTGCCGAGGTTTCGGTAGGCACTTACTTTTGTGAGCAACTCATCATTTCAGGATATAAGGAAACAGAAAGAGTACACACGAACAACGGAACGCTGGTAATATACAGTAACGGAGTGTTGTGTTTTGTCTTTGCGTTAATCGAAAAAACTGAAAGCAAATTGCACCGGTTTTTTCTGTGCCGGAACCATGAAGGTTCCTGGAGTGACAAGCCCGGTATTGATCTCTTCTTCGCTACTGATCCCGATATTTAGAAAATTTTGTTGGTTCACTGCCCTTCGGGCCGTGTAAGTATTGTGTACCCTCACTAACCTAAACCTTGCCCGTTTGCTCTTCGGAGTGGCGGGCGTTTTTATTTATGGCTTACCCCTTCATTTCCACTCTCTGAAATTCACTCCTGTCGTTTATCTTAACAGATCGAATTAAAAATTTTCCCTGCCATTTAACATATCATGGAGGATTCGTGATGCTAAAAGGATTCGTGGTAAAAGCAGTAGTAATTGCTTTACTGTGCGGAAGTTACGGCTATACACAAAATATCACTGACATAATAAAACCACTGCGGCTCGTATCAGGTAAAACCGGCGAGTTCAGAATATCCGATATTTATTACGCTAAAGACTATAAGATAAAATTCGGCGGGAATCAGTTCCTCAAGGTTGAGTATAGCGCGAAAGACAGCATTCTTAAGGTTACCTCTACATCAGACTTTGAGGGGATAACCCTTCTTCCTTTCGAGTACAACAAAACAAAGTATCAGATACCTGTGGTAGCGGGGAAGCAGCGTTTTCATACTTTTAAGTTCAAACCGGCGAAAAAATACAAGCACCTCACAGTTATCGGGCAGTTCAATGCCTGGAACAGGCAATATGATCCGATGACTGATCCTGACGGCGACGGGGTTTACGAGCTCGCCATCCCTGTTGAACCGGGGAGGTATGAGTACAAATTCTTCGGCGACGGTGAAGAGATAGTCGATCATTCAAACAAGGATTCCGTTCCCAACGGTATGGGGGCGTACAACTCCGTTATCATCATTGAGAAACCCTTCAAGAGCAAGGTATTCCTCCACAATCTCGGTATGAAAGAGTCGAAATCTTTCAGAATGTACCACTTCATTCTCGAAAAAGATGGTCAGCCCCTCCCGGTTGAGTCAGGTGAAGTGACAGCGTTGCTGAACAACGAGCTCCTGAAAGATTCAGAAATTTCGATTGAAAAAGGAGTAATCAAGGTCACCCTCCCAAGATTCGGGATGAAAGGAGATAAACTTTTACGCCTCGCTGTCACAAAAGAGGGGCAGAAAAGCAACTGGCAATACATCTTCCTTCAGAACGGTGAGCCCGCCGGAAAGGGGAAGTTTAGCTGGTATGACGGGATAATCTACTCGTTAGTGACCGACAGATTCAATGACGGCGACAAGTCGATAAACAAACCTGTGGTACATGACTCGGTTTTCAAGCCAGCAAATTATCAGGGGGGTGACTTCCAGGGAATTATCAACAAACTTAATGATGGTTTCTTCGACAAACTGGGTATCAACACACTCTGGATATCCCCGGTTAATGATAACCCTCAGACCCCATGGAGGGAATACCCGGCACCCAACAGGTGGTATACCGGCTATCACGGATATTGGCCCATAAGTGACACAAAAGTTGAAGAACAGTTCGGTTCAATGGCAAAACTGAAAGAACTCGTTAAAACCGCCCACAAAAAAGGGATAAAAGTTCTCCTCGATTTCGTTTCGCATCACGTTCATCAGGAACACCCCTGGTTCAAACAGCACCCTGACTGGTTCGGTACACTCGATCTTCCCGATGGAAGGAAAAACCTGCGCCTTTGGGATGAGTACAGACTCACCACATGGTTCGAGCCTTACATCCCGTCATTCGATTTTACCAAATCAAAGAAAGCCCTCAATGCCGTGAGCGACAATGCCATTTGGTGGCTTGAGCAGACCGGCGCGGATGGTTTCAGACACGACGCTGTTAAGCACGTGCCCAACGAGTTCTGGCGTGTTCTCACAGCCAAGATCAAAAAACATTTCGCGGGGAAACGGGATATTGAAGTGTATCAGATCGGTGAAACTTTCGGCGACTATGCAATGATATCTTCTTATGTGAACAATGGACAGTTAAGCTCCCAGTTCAATTTCAACCTGTTCGATGTGGCGATCGTGGCATTCCTTAACAAGGAGGCCTCGATGGAGTTGATCGCGACAGAACTTGAGAAAACCTCAGAGGTTTATGGACCTCTTCACCTGATGGGAAACATCATGGACAGCCACGACAAGATCCGGTACATGGCTTACGCTGATGGTGATCTTGAGATCAACGATGGGCGCGCCGCTGAAATGGGGTGGAACAACCCTCCAAAGGTGGAAGATCCCGCAAGTTATGACAAGCTTAAACTATATTACGCATACATGATGACCATCCCGGGACTTCCGGTGGTCTACTACGGCTCCGAGTTCGGAATGACCGGTGCCTCTGATCCTGACAACAGGAGAATGATGTACTTTGATGACAAACTGAACGACCTTGAGAAGAAAACCAAAAATGAGGTCACTGACCTTATAAGTCTCCGTAAAAAGATATCCGCTCTCAGATATGGTGACCTTTATCCTGTATTTGCTTCAAAGAATGTCCTCGGTTACATCAGGTCAGATGTTAACGGTAGGGTTCTGGTTCTTCTGAACAAATCGATGGAGGAACAGAGGGTTGAGATAAATCTCCCTGCCTTTTACGACGTCGGGTACGCTGAGAATCCTCTAACCAAGGAAAGGATCGTTCCCCGCGCGAATAATCTGACGGTAAAACTTGAACCTTCGGGTTATGAAATTTTCCTCCTGGAAAAATAAAATGCAACACCGCGTACTTCCCGGAAAGAGTTATCCTTTAGGTGCAACAGTAGCCCCCGACAAGTCTGGGGTTAACTTTTGCGTCTATTCCCGGAATGCCACCATGGTCGAACTCTTACTGTTCGAGTCACCTGAAGCCAAGAAACCTTCTGATATCATCAGATTGAACATTCTGCAAAACAGGTCATATTTTTATTGGCACTGCTTTGTGCAGGGGATCGGTCCCGGGCAGATTTACGCTTACCGGGTGTATGGGCCATACAAACCGGCCGATGGGCTTACCTTCGACCCGGAAAAAGTGCTTGTAGACCCATACTCCAGGCTAATCACTGATGACCTGTACAAAAGGGAAGCGGCGCGAAGACCGGGAAGTAACCTTGAGTGCTCGATGCGGAGTGTGGTGGTTGATACCACTGAATACGATTGGGAAGGTGACATGCCTCTCAATGTGGAAAATTCACGAACTGTGATCTACGAACTTCACGTAAAGGGATTTACTGCCAACCCCAACTCCGGAGTCAGCGAAGAGCACCGCGGCACATTCAGAGGGTTGATTGACAAAATACCATATCTGAAAGATCTTGGAATAACTGCTGTTGAGCTGTTACCAATTCAACAGTTCGATCCTAATGATGTGAAACCCCCTTTAGTAAACTATTGGGGATACAATCCCTTTGCCTTTTTTGCCCCGCACAGGGGTTACAGCTCTGATGGCTCACTTCTTGGTCCCGTAAATGAATTTCGTGACATGGTTAAAGCCCTTCACAAGGCGGGGATTGAGGTGATACTTGATGTGGTGTTCAATCACACCGCCGAAGGGAATGAAACGGGGCCCATGCTCGCTTTCCGCGGATTTGAGAATAGTGATTATTACATTCTGGATGAAGAGAATAAATATCTATACGCTAACTACACCGGATGCGGGAACACCCTGAATGCCAACAATTCGGTGGTTAAAAGGTTGATCATCGACTCATTGAAATACTGGGTCTCGGAAATGCACGTTGATGGTTTCAGGTTCGATCTTGCTTCCGTCTTCTCACGTGGTGCTGATGGTGAACCACTTCAAGACCCCCCGATACTCTGGCAGATCGAGTCTGACCCGGTTCTCGCGAGGACGAAGCTTATCGCCGAGGCATGGGACGCGGGCGGGCTTTATCAGGTGGGATCGTTCGTCGGATATAAATGGGCGGAATGGAACGGAAAGTTCAGGGACGATGTGAGAAAGTTCGTAAGGGGTGACAATGGACTTGTTCCTGTGGTTGCCCGCAGGCTGGCTGCAAGTCCGGATGTCTATCCCGATCCATTACGAAACCCGGCCCGGGGGATAAACTTTGTTACCTGTCACGACGGGTTCACGCTAAACGATCTTGTCTCTTATAACACAAAGCATAACGAAGCCAACAGGGAGAACAACCGTGACGGTGCCAACGAAAATTTTTCATGGAATTGCGGCGTTGAGGGACCCACTTCAAAATCCGGGATCGAAAATATCCGGAAAAGATCAGTAAAGAATTTATTAGTCTTCCTTTTTACCGGACAAGGCGCACCCCTTCTACTCATGGGTGATGAAGTGCGGAGGACGCAGCTTGGTAACAACAACGCGTATTGTCACGACAATGAGATGAACTGGTTCGACTGGTCGCTCCTCCATAAACACCGGGATATCCACCATTTTACAAAGCGTATGATACATTTTACCCGGTCACATCACATTTTCTCGTGGTGTTCCCCGTGGATGAACGGGGGAAATTTTGGTGAGTCGATCATGGACCTTCACGGTATTGAACCGTTCCGTCCCGATCTTGGTGATCACTCTCTCACCCTCTCTTTCACATTAAAGGACTTTTGGAACAATTCATATTACCACTTCATAATTAACAGTTACTGGGAGTCGCTTGATTTCAAGTTGCCGCATTACAGCAACATGGAAAAATGGGAAGTGGTGGTGGATACGGCACAGGAGAACCCTAATGATTTTCACGAACCGGGCTCCGGGGTGTATGTTGAGGGGGGTAAATATCTCTCCCGGGAGAGAAGTTTTGTGATCCTTCACTCAAAAATGAAGTAGCAGATCACAAAACCCTTCTCCGTGGGGTAAAGACTTAGAAATTCAGCGAGTCAAATGTGAGGTTCACGCCGATCTGCGCGAATAGCATATCGGTTTTCGATCTTCTGGTGTTATATTTTACTGTGCCGTTAGTGGTGTTCACAATAACATCTCCTTCGCCAAGATACTCGGCGGTTGTGCCGAAGAGATATCTTGCTTTGATATCTATCATCACATTGGTGCCCATCTGATTATAGACCGAGAACATGATTCCCGCGCCGCCGCCATAGCTGAACGCCCAATCGCTGAAGTTTTCATCAGAAGCAACATCAAGATTGTTTGCAGCACTGCGGCTTTTCACTGAAGTCTGGGTCCAGATATATTTACCGCCCGCCATCAGGTCAAGATAAGGCTTGAAGAGGGGGCTTGGGGGGGCTATTCTTATAAGCGCGTGTCCGGCAACAAAATTATTTTGTCTGTTCACATCCACTGTAAGGTCGGGGATCGTGTAGCTCCATGGGGCTCTTCTTGTTTCGTCACCATAGTTCATGAAGATAATGTTAAACCCCCAGTTGACTGGAGAACCGGGAATTGTGGGCAGGAGCAGTTCACCGCCAATGCCGAGGCCTGTGCGGGATATATTATCTTTGAACTCACCCTGAGGAAAACCAAGCGCAAAATTGATGCCCAGGCTCTGCGCGTACGGAGCAACTGTTAGAAATACTACAAGAATAGAAGTATAGATTGATCTCTTTTTCAACATAACTGATCCATATTTATGATTAAATTGTATGCGAATATAACAAATGTATTGGCTTATTTTCCGGAATTGAGAATCCCTAATGGGCAAAATAGTAATTGAAACGCTTATTCGGCTCGCGATAGTGCTGATCGCGGTATTTTTTATACGAACGGCAATGCCGGATGATAAATTCTGGCTTATCCTCACACTTTTTGCTGTGACAGGAGGTGTGATATTGCCGGCATACTACTCATACAGATCATTTTATCAGGAAAACCGGGAAGTGATCGAAAACTCGGTCTGCTCCAGGTGCCGCCACTTCGACCGCTCCGCGGTGCTCTGCAAGAAATATGAGGAACACCCGAAGAAAGATTATGTGCCGTGTGGAGGGAAAGAGTTTGAGTGATGAGTTATTAGCTATTAGCTATTAGCTATTAGCTGCAAATCAGAATGAGTTATTAACTGGTGGTTTTTTAAAAATCCCCCACAGGGGCAAGCTGTAGATCCTTTAATCTCCCAAAGGGATGCCTGTGGCACTGAAATCCTGTAAATCCTGATTCAGAGTGGTATCTTTTAATTATATTGTGTTATTATTTTAACCATTTATTATTAAGATATGAGATTGTTCATGAAGATATCCGCGGTGAGTTTGGTGGTGACAGCAGTGGTGACGGCACTGTTTTTAACAACGGAACCTGTGCAGCCACAGGGGTTTACGTTAAAGAACGCGTTTCCGGGTATTACGATCGCCAACGCTGTTGATCTTCAGTCGCCATTGGATGAAACGAACCGCATATTTGTGGTTTCTCAACAAGGGAGGATATTTGTCTTCCCGAACAAGCCAAGTGCCGCTAATCCGAAGGTTTTTCTTGACCTGACAGACCGTGTGCTTTATGGTGGAGAGCAGGGTCTTCTTGGGCTCGCATTTCATCCCAACTTCATTAAAAACGGCTATTTCTACGTGAATTATACCGCCAATAATCCGAGGCGGACCATAATTTCCCGTTTTCAGGTTTCCCCTTTAAATGGTGATTCCGCAATAAAAGCAACCGAAACCATCCTGCTAACCTATAATCAGCCATTCTCAAACCACAACGGCGGTCAGGTTGCTTTTGGGCCCGATGGTTACCTTTACATTGCTGCCGGTGATGGAGGTTCAAGCGGAGACCCAAACAATAACGCCCAGAACAAGGCAGCACTTCTTGGCAAGATATTAAGAATTGACGTTAACAACACTTCTGCAGGAAAGAACTACGCTATACCTCCCGATAATCCATTCGCGGGTAATTCACAAGGATGGGCAGAAGAGGTTTACGCTTATGGTATGAGGAACCCATGGAGATTCAGTTTTGATCCCGTGACGGGGAGGCTTTGGGTTGCCGATGTTGGTCAGAACATGTGGGAAGAGATAAATATAGTTGAAAAGGGAGGTAACTACGGGTGGAGGGTGATGGAATCCTTCCATTGCTACAATCCTTCCTCCGGATGTGATACAACAGGACTTAAACTCCCAATTTGGGAATATGCTCACAACTCAACCGGTGGATACTCGATAACCGGAGGATTCGTTTACCGTGGTAACAAGAATCCGCGGCTTCATGGCAAGTATATTTATGGCGATTATGTTTCAAAACGTATTTGGGCTCTCACTTATACACCGGGGCAACCTGTTCGTAACGAAGTGGTGATACCTGATGCCGGTTTCTCGATCACATCATTCGGTGAAGATACATTCAGAAATCTCTATATAATCGACTATTCCGGCAAGATATGGATGTTCAATCCTGATGTTGATGCCCTTGATGAAGTGCCGCAGTTCACCGGTGGGAATTTTGCCAAATTGAAACAGAATTACCCGAATCCGTTCAATCCTTCAACCTCCATAACCTTTGAACTGACAAAGGAGAGCAACGTTAAGGTTGAAGTTTATGACATATTCGGATCACTTGTAAGTGAGATCACCCGGGGTTACTACAAAGCGGGTGAATTTATTTTCGGCTGGCACCCGGGTCTTCTCGCTTCAGGTACATATCTCATCAGAATGACCGCCACTGCCCAGGATGGGGATGTTCAGTCACAGACGGTGAAAACGCTTTTTATGAAGTAGTTTTTAGCGTAGAGTGTAGAGTGTATAGTGTAGAGAATTTCTCCATACCCCACACACTCTACACTCTACACTATTTCAATCGCATACTCACTTTTGCCGACGAACAGTATCGCAAATGTCTTGCAGACGATACCTTCCGCCTCAAGTTCAGCTTTATATTTTGAAACCTGTTCAATGGCTTTTCGTTTCTCTGTCTCCAGATTTTCCTTGCTGCTTTTCTTCAGGTATTTCAGTTCGAGGAGGAAGTTATCAGTTCCCGGATTGAGTTTGGTAGGGATCAGCAACAAGTCGGCGTAGCCTTCATTGTTTTCGCGTTCACTTTTCACGAAGTAAGCGTTGTTCCCCATCAAAAGCGTCATGAAGATCATCTTGATGTTCTTTTCACTGAACTTCTGAAGATCCCGGTTGGAGAGGCTTTTAAGGATCGAGTGGACATATTCCACTAATCTATCTATTTTCCCATGCAAGGAGATATCAATAATTGAATCCACTATTTTTGTATTGTCATACCGAAGGTTTTTGGAGGCAGTAAATAAATATCTGAAATACTCCCAATACATTTGCTTTACAACATAATTAGGAATGACATAAGTATATTTACTCAACAATTCGTTCTCGATCGTAAGCAAACCGTTGTAGAAAAGTAGTGATACAGCTTCAGTTTTGGTATAGGGAAGTTCGAAGTTATACTGGATGGTCAGTCTTTCTGTGAACCTGTCCGTCTCTAAAACTGTAGAAATAATTTCATCAGATTCTTGATTGGACAATGGAGCCAAAATATTTGATATCTTTTTATAGTCGGATGTTACATTATGATCTGCCATTTCGCCGGGATACTTAAATATCCGGCTAAAATCGGCGAGGAATGATATTACCATTTGAGGATTATACAACCGTTCCGTTACTTCCGGTGAAAATTTGCTGCCATTGTACCAGGCTCGCATATCTGAGACAACAGTATCGATCTCAAATTTCCCCTCCTCATAGATAGTATTCTCCAATATGCCGCGAAGCTCTGATTCTGTGAAGCCTGCCATATTATGGAAATCGGGGTGCAGTGTGATGTTTTTTGCAACATTAAACCCACTTGTCATGCTGTCCAAAGTTACAGGAGTTACACCCGTTGCGAAGAAGCGATCGACTGTACCCTCGCCCATAAACTGCTTGATCACTTCATAAAACTTGCGTACCCAGCCATTGCGGGAGACGATATCTTTGAAGTGGTCTCTGTAAAATGAAAAAAGCTCGTTAGTAAAATGATCATATTCGTCGATCAGGATATATACTTTCCCGGATGGCGCGAATTTGCTAAAAAGTGTAAAGAACTTTCGTAATAAATCAGGACTTGAGAGGTTTCCTGAAAACACTTCCTGATCTTCATCCGAACCCAATGAATATGTGTTTAAGAACCGGATGATCTGTGTTGAAACCTCTGAATTAAATTCCTTCTCTACCTCCTCCGGTGTTTGAGTCTTGATACCACTAAAACTAAAGTTCAGGATGTAATAACTGTTTTTCAACGGTGTTGAATTACCGGGTTGTCCGATGAAATACTGACCGAACAATTGATCAAATTTTTCTTTGTGTTGAATGCCGTAATAGTATTCAAGCATGGAGAGGGTGAGTGATTTGCCAAATCTGCGGGGGCGAAGAAAGAAGATATTCGGAAAGTTTAAATTCTCTAATTTCTGAATAAATTCTGTTTTATCAACATAATATCCATTATCCAAAACAAGGGATTCAAAGTTTGCGGTTAATCTTGGTATTTTCTTCTTCATTTCCAGGCTCAATAATTTCTCTGAATTAGAAATGGAATATAGTGATTCCCATCTGAAACCGGGTTCTTACAGTCCTCAATACAATAGCAGTTCTCCGCGAAAATCTGTAAAATCCGCGTGTATCCGCGTGCTAAATCCTACACACTCCACTCTGCCGTGGTGGACCACACTCTACACTCTACACTCTCAAAAGATCTTCCAGTGCCTCATCAAGTTCAGAGAATTTGAAGTGAAAGCCGCTTTTTTCGGTGTAGGCGGGGATCACCTTTTGGCTGTCGAGGATGGTTGAAGCCATCTCGCCGAACATCAGTTTAAGCGCGAAAGAGGGGACCTTCATCAGAGAGGGTTTCTTAAGCGCGCGGCCAAGCTGGAACACAAATACATCCATCATCACCGGTGTCGGTGAAACACCATTGAACACTCCGTCCTGCGGATTGTCTATAAGATGAAGGTAAAGATCAACAATATCATCTATATGAATCCACGACATCCACTGTGTGCCCGCGCCGAGCGACCCTCCCACAAAGTACTTGAACGCCGGGATCATCTTCTTCAGCGCGCCACCCTCGGGTGAGAGCACAACACCTGTTCTAACTATTGAAACCCTTACCCCGTGATCCCGAGCTATCTGTGCTTCCTGTTCCCAGGCAGTACAGACATCAGCGAGGAAACCTTCACCGCGTGGGGAGACTTCGTCCACTTCTTCATCTCCAGTGTTGCCGTAATATCCCGTGGCGGAGGATGATACCAGCACTTTAGGTTTTTCTTCAAGCATCGAAATGGCATTAACAAGAGCATCGGTTGTTTGAACCCTGCTGTTAAGAATCACCATTTTATATGGGTCGCTCCACCTTTCAGCAACTGAGGCACCGGCGAGATTTACGAACGCGTGAGCCCCCTCCAGTTTCTTAAGTACCGGCTTGGGGTCTTTGTAGTCCCACTTCACAAACTCATTCACGAAAGCCATCCCTCTCGCCTGAACGGGATCGCGTGAAATTATAACCGGAGTATCACCCTGCTGGTGAATTTTCTTCGCGAGCTTTTTACCGATCAGACCGGTTGCTCCGGTGATAACTATTCTTTTTGGCATCTTTACAATTCCTTTAAAATCAACTGCAATTGTAACAAAATCCCTTATCAATTAATTTCACTATTTTTGCGAACGATATTTTTCCAATAGTAAAGATTATAATGTACCTCAATCGATTTAGAAATACCGTGCTTCTCCTGATGATCACTTCATTCAGGATGTTGCCACAGTATACCCCCACTTCGCCTTATTTGAACGATCCCGACCGTCTGATCGGATATGTTGACAGTTGCGCCAAATTCTGGTTCAACTCATACGACGCGACCTACGGCGGATTTTACACGAACGTTGACCGTCAGGGGAATGTGATAACCTCCTGGGGGACAAACAAAAAACCGCTTACCCAGACCCGTCACGCCTACGCATTCTCAAAAGCTTTCATGCTCACGGGAAATGAAGTCTATCTTCAGAAAGCGCAGGATGCCCTTTCGTTCCTCTACTCAAAAGCCTGGGACAACACTAACGGAGGCTGGTATGCCGACCTGAACAGGCAGGGCTCACCCGTCTCTGCCACGGCCGCGAAAACCGCATTCGATGCCCATTATGCCCTTCTCGGTATAGCCTCGATGTATGAGGCAACGCGCGATCCCCTCGCGGAATCGTGGTTCAACAAGGGGTATGACCTTCTTGAGAACAAATACTGGGACCGTACCTCCGCGTTCGGTTATTACGACCAGGCGTCATACAATTTTTCATCAAGTAGCGGTAAAAGTTTCAACGCGACGGTTGACGCCCTTACTACACATCTGCTCTTGATGAGCCGGATAACAAATGATCCCAAGTACAGAACGAAAGTTGATTCAGTAGTTCTGAACATACTGAACCGGCTTGCTCCCACGATGGACAGCCAGCAGATCGGCTTCGCGGAAGAGTACAACAGTGACTGGAGCATAAACCAGTCGGAGACCATGACGATAATGGGGCATGTTCTCAAGACCGCGTGGGTTCTCGGCAGGTCTTTCAGGATCGATCCTGTAACCGCGAGACTTACAGCCGCAAGAAAGCTGTTTGATCATGTCCTTCTGAAAGGTTACGACAAAATTTACGGCGCTCCCTACAAAGATTTTAACCGCACCACCGGACAGATGCTCCTATGGGGGATACAGGATTCAGCCAAGGCGTGGTGGCAGGTCGAGCAGGCAATTACGGGTGGTCTTGAACTATGGGACATCACCCATGATGATGATTACCTGCGCGCGGCTGATGAGAGCCTAAACTTTTTCATGAATTATTTCGTTGACCACACTTATGGCGAGGTTTATGAGAACACCATGCGACGTGGTGGCAGGGTGTGGGGCGAGCATAAAGGGAATGGATTCAAAGCAGCATATCACTCTGTTGAACTCGGTTACCTCACTTACCTGTATGCCAAGACGTATATAGAGAAGGCACCCTTTAAGCTCTTCTATAAGATCGCCCCTTCGGTGGTGGCGAGAACCGTAAATGTGACTCCACTTTTCACATCTCCGACAGGATTACTCATACAGGAAGTGTCACTCGACGGGCAGCCCTTCACTTCATTTAACTCGGGAAACTGTGAGCTGAACATCCCGGCAAACACCGGCGGAAAGTTTATGGTAACTTTCAGGCCTCAGGCACCAAGTTCCATCGCGGAAAAAGACCCGGCTGCACCGGATGTATTTGTTCTCGAACAAAACTACCCCAATCCGTTCAATCCCGTTACCGTTATCCGTTACGCGTTACCCGCAAGCGGCTCTGCCGTTACCGGAAATGCTGTGCTCAAGGTTTACAATACATTGGGTGAAAACGTTGCCACACTTGTAAATGGCGAGGTTGAGGCAGGCACACACCGCGTTACATTTGACGCGACAGGACTGAATTCAGGAATTTATTTCTACACTTTAACGGCAAATGGTAAAACCCAAAGCCGTAAAATGACACTGCTTAAATAGAGGAGGGACCCATGAAAAGTTACGATCTCGCGGTTTTCGATATGGATGGCACGCTTTTCGACTCGGCTGACACGATATACAATGCCGCCATTGAGACCTTTGAAAAGCTTGGGATGAAGGATGTCAACTTCCCCCGTGACAAGTTCGAACTAAAGATCGGTGCCCATTTTGGTGACATATTCAGGGAATTTGGCATTGATGTGCCGGATGTGGAGCACTACATTAATGTGTACAAAGAGATATATTTCGATCACATTAATGATACAAAGTTCTACCCGGGCATTCCTGAACTGCTGACACAGCTTAAAAGTTCAGGGGTTAAACTGGCACTTCTGACAACAAAAAATCAGTATCAGACCGAAAGGATCGCGGATCATTTCGGACTTCACGACTGGTTTGAGTATCTGATGGGGAGGAAGCCGGGAATTAAAATAAAACCAGACCCCGAACCACTCGAGATAATAATGGGGCACATCGGATGTCCGAAAGAAAAAACAGTGATGATCGGCGACTCCGAATTTGACATCGGTTGCGGAACCAATGCAGGAGTTGATACCATCGCTGTAGGTTATGGCTACCGTGACCATCAATTCCTCCTTAAGGAAAAACCGGTATTCTTCGTGGCAACTGTGCCGGAATTAGAAAAGTTATTAATATCTTGATATTTACTTATTAACCTTTAATCGGGAATCGAGTGAAGAATGAGTGACAACCTATCGGTAACAATGTCACGCGAGGAGCTACTCGCGATGATTCAAGAACTTCGTGAGAAGCTTGAGACTTACGAACAGGATGTTGAGCACGTTCTCGAAGACAGAATGAGGATCGAGATCGCTGTAGACTCGGTTAACATGGCATGGTGGGGGCTCGATGTGGTTACCGGAGAGGTCGAGTTCCACAAGAAAAAAGCGGAACTTCTTGGGTTTCCACCTGAAAAGTTCAAACATTATCAGGATTTTACTGATATCCTCCATCCTGACGATTACGAACTCGCCATGGAATCGATGCGTAAGAACTTTCGCGGTGAATCCAAAACGTATGAGGTGGCCTACAGGATAAAGAAGGCAAATGGTGACTACACCTGGTTCTGGGATATTGGTGCTGTGATCAAGCGTGATCCCGAAGGGAAGCCATTGAAGGCTGTCGGGTTCGTTCTTGATATCTCAAAACAAAAAGAAGATGAATTTAAACTTAAACAGACAATTGAAGAGCTCGCCAGGGTGAACGCGGAGAAAGATAAATTCTTCTCGATCATAGCTCATGATCTGCGGGGGCCAATCGGCGCGCTGATGCAAATGTCGGGAATTCTGAAGAAGGGAATCGAAGAACTTTCCGACCATGAGAAACTTGAGTTTATCAATTCGCTTGAGGGCGCATCAAAGAATGTTTATTCGCTGTTGGAGAATCTACTGCAATGGTCACGCATTAAAAGGGGACATGTCGACTTTTCCCGTGAGAAAATGGAACTTTCAAAGTTCATATATGATGCTATAAAAATTTTTCATGAGCAGATACATTTTAAAGAGATCACCTTTAAAGTGGAAATTCCACAAGGTGAAGTGTTATATGCCGACCGGAATATGATGTCGGTTGTTGTACGGAATCTCGTTTCGAACGCGATAAAGTTTACACGGAGAAATGGCTCGATCACTATTTCCGGGCGTAATACTGAAGATGGCGCGGTGGTATTCTCTGTATCAGATACAGGAATAGGCATCCCTGACCTCTATTTGGGCGATCTTTTCCGCATTGATGCTAAAACCAAACGCCCCGGCACCGAAGGCGAGCCAAGTTCAGGGCTTGGTCTGCTGCTGATAAAAGAATATGTTGATATTCACGGTGGAAAGGTCGAAGTTGAAAGCCTTGAGGGAAATGGTACCACGTTTACCGTGACCCTGCCGGGGGTTTAGTCCTGCGATATTCTTCACACAAATATCTTCAAGGTCTGCGGAATTCGTTTTTAAGAATTATAGCAACTTGCTATATTTGAGTGTAATTTAAAAGAAAAAAATGAACCGTTTCACCCGTTCACTGGTACTATTCGCGTATCTTTTTGTTTCGCTTGGTTCGATCCTTGGTGAAGGACTATGTGGTTTCCCGACCACTGTTACCATCACGGAAGGTAAATCGAGCCCGCGTACGCAGTATATCACATCGGCGGGTATCCCGAAACATATAGTCCCCTCCCAATTTCATCAGCCCGACGCTGTCGCAGTTTCCGGATACAGGGAACCCGAAGAGTGTATAACTTTTGTTGTCGCTCCCGACGCGGATATAAGAGCTGAAGAAAATCCCAATATTTCCGGTATCTCCGGAAGAGCACCCCCCGCCATCTGAAATCCTTAAGAAAAACTTAAATATCCCTGCACTGATTAGCAGCCCCCGTGGTTGCGTTATCCTCGTGGTGCATGGTGATCTGTTCATTTCAATTTTCAAAGGAAGTGCAAGATGGCAACCGAAGAAAAAAAGGATAATTCATCCCTTTTCGCTACTATAATGTTCGGCACCCTCGTTTTAGGAGTCGTAGCTGTTATTTTGAAATTCGTAATTGGATTTTAACACGGAGGTGCTCGTAAATGGGAACCACCGCTTTAATAACCATGATCGTCGCCTGGACGGCGATAATATCATTCCTGGTTTATTTTATGTCGAAAGCCATGAAAACACAGAATAAGCAGAAGGAAGAGGGGGAGCAGTAACAGTTTTCCGGGCTCCTTGAAGTTTTTCAGGGAGCCTTTGGGATTTCAGCGGATAATTGCTATTTTTGAGAAACACGAATTCATTTAGTGGAGCGTGGAATCCGACCTTCAGGAGGGCAATATGTTCGGGAAATTCTTTTTTTCCTTTATCATCGTTATTTCAACACTGCTTAACGCCCAATGGTACAGGCAGGAAGTGCCGCCGGGAACCGGGAACATCTCCTCGGTTTTCTTCATTGATGCCGCGACGGGGTGGGCTACTACCTATCAAGGAGCCATCCTTAAAACCACCAACAGCGGAAGAATCTGGACCAAACTCCGCGACACTTCAAACATCTCTTTCGGCAGCATCTTCTTCATCGACCGGAATTATGGCTGGGTCTCCGGCTCCAACAGGTACGGGTACGGATTCATACACCGCACATCAGACGGAGGTCTCACCTGGACTTCATCACTCTCCACCATGTTCCCTTATAAGAAATTGAAATTCACCGACCGCAATACCGGCTGGGTGATCGGCGGTCCCGTTAGCCGGATAAGGATGGGGGCCATCGATAAAACCACCGACGGCGGCGTGACCTGGCAGGAAAACCCGACTGACCACGATGCCCTCTACTCGGATATCGATATGGTCAGTGATAAACTCGGCTGGATGACCGGTCGCTATAGCACGATCCACAAAACCACCAATGGTGGAGGCATATGGAAAAATGTCAAGTCAACCGGCGAAAGATTTCTTACAAGTGTCGATTTTATCGACAGTCTGCGCGGCTGGGTCGCCGGCTCGAACGGAAGGATATTAAAAACAGTTGATGGCGGTGATAACTGGACCACAATTTCTATCGGGGATAATTTCTGGATAGAGTCGGTAATCTTCACCGACCGTTCCACGGGCTGGATCGCCGGAATTGATACTTCTTCAGATCACGGCTTCATCTCAAAAACCACTGATGGCGGAGACTCATGGTACACTCAGACCTTATGTGACAACCGCGTTACCACATTTTACGATCTTTATGCCATAGATGACCAACACCTCTGGGCATCGGGCGACAACGGCGGAATCTTCGTAACCTCCAATGGCGGAGATATCTATCGTGCACCCTCAGCAGAAAGGGGCTTTGTACTGCTGCAGAACACACCCAACCCGTTCAGTACAACAACCCTGATCAAATATGCCCTTCCACCGGAATTGAAGGATCAGCGGGTGAAGGTAAAACTGACAATGTATGACCTTACAGGCACACAGGTCGCCCAACTCATTGACGAAGAAAAAGCCTACGGTACTTACGATATCCGCTGGAATGCTTCGGGGCTCCCTTCAGGAGTTTACATCTGCCGGATGGTTGCCGGAGGCGTGGTGGTTAGTAAGAAGATGGTAGTGGTGAGGTGAATTAAATGTTAGGTGTTAAATGTTATGGTTTCGTAATGTTAAAGCATCCCTCACAAACACTAAAAAGGTTTTTTTGTTTACAAGCCATTTTTCGATAATTAGTTTAATAGATAACAATGGTACCAGACTTTCAATCTTTAATGCTCCCGCTACTCCAGCTATTAGGAGATAAACAAATTCACAAGAGTTCTGAATTGGTTTCACAGATTGCAGATCATTTTAAACTCTCGGAAGAAGACAGAAATGAAATGCTTCCAAGTGGCACACAACTGAAACTTACAAACCGCGTGCATTGGGCGATCTCACATATGAAACATGCCGGGTTGCTGGAATATGCTTCAAGAGGCAATTGCAGAATTACCGACGAGGGTTTGAAAGTTATTTCAAATCCACCAGAAATGCTTAACCTGAAATATCTCCGAACTTTTCCTGTATTCAAAGAGTGGCAGGATTCATCAAAATCTAAAAGTGGAAAACCTTTCGATCCACTTAACGTTTCTGATGATTCTCCCTCTGCAACGCCGGACGAAATGATGGAGACCTCATACGCCGAGTTAACTAAGGTTCTGCGGTCTGACATCCTTGAAAAAATTAAAAGTTGTACACCGAAATTCTTCGAACAACTGGTGATCGATCTTCTCCTGAAGATGGGTTATGGAGGCTCAAAAATGGAAGCTGGCGAAGTATTGGGAAGAACCAATGACGGTGGGATTGACGGGTTGATCAAAGAGGACAGGCTTGGGCTGGATACTATCTATGTCCAGGCGAAAAAATGGGAAAACTCTGTGCCTGTTTCTCAGGTTCGTGATTTTGCCGGGGCACTTCTGTCGAAAAAAGCTAAAAAGGGGATTTTTATCACAACATCCTCATTCCCTAATTCTGCCAAAGAATTTGTTGCCTCAATCGAGCCTCGAATTGTCCTGATTGATGGAGAACAATTAGCAGAACTTATGATAGAACATGATCTTGGTGTTTCTGTAAAAAAGACTTTTGCAGTCAAGAAACTGGATATTGATTATTACGAGGAGTGAAGCTATCGCTCCAATTTTGCTAAATTGATCCCTCACAAATCAATACAAAAACGAAAACAGATAAAGCGGTATCCTTCTGCCGAAACCGGTTTCGATCCCATCCGAGACGATGAAGGAATCTTCGACATCTTTGATCTGCGAAAAGTCTTTTGAGCGACCACCGATCTCGAATGTGTATTCTCCGTTCACGAGGAAATCGGCATGTTGTGAGTAAGTGACCTCGTGTCCTGGTTTTAGTGAATTGAGGAAAAATGTTTCCCTTACGCTCCCGGGATCGACATTCCCGAACCTTCGCATTGAATAAAGAAGGTTGGTGTTGTTGAAATAGATTTTTTCAGGTTTTGCCATCTGCCGGAAGTTGTCTTTTTCTTTGTAGAGGAGGTTGATTATACCGGCATTCTCAAGGTAACGGAAATAAGTTTTCAGGGTTCTCTCGTCACTCACCTCAAGAAGACTCTTTAGTTTTATCATGTCAGGTACGAAGGGTACCATCCCGCTCATAATAGATAATAATTTAGTGATCTTCCGGATACTTACACCGGTAAGTTCCGGGTGAACAGCAGGGATATCGCTTTCAAGGGTCGTCCTGATATTCTGCTCCAGGGCGGTATGAAATAACGGCTTGTCCTCAAAGTTGAGTGAAAACGGGTAATATCCGGTTTCAAGATATTCATTGAAGACCGGCAGAACCTTCAATCCCTTCCCCTCCAATTCTTTTTTAACGTCGATTGCCATTTTCTCATGATCGCGGATCAGTTCTCCGAGCTGTATTTCTGGCAGGCTCATTCCATACCTTAGCTCAAGGTATTCTCTGAACGAAAGGCCGTGCATTTTATAAATGATCGCTCTTCTGCTTAGATCGTGACTTCCTTTCGCGATTTCCAGCAATGAACTCCCGGATACAATTATTTTCAGATCGGGAAATGTATCGTAAATGCTTTTCAGTTCCATAGACCAATTGGGGTACTTGTGGATCTCATCTATGCAGATCAATTCACCACCCATCAATGAGAATTCTTCGGCAACTGCATAGAGAGATCTATTCCCCATTAGGAAATGGTCTGCCTGAATGTAGATCGCTTTC
This sequence comes from Bacteroidota bacterium, assembly GCA_023433685.1. Taxonomy (GTDB): domain Bacteria; phylum Bacteroidota; class Ignavibacteria; order Ignavibacteriales; family Ignavibacteriaceae; genus UTCHB3. The sequence goes on along the minus strand of JAEYUD010000167.1, from coordinate 577 downwards.
CGGGTGGTTATATCCCTGTTATAACGGGAAAGTATATACTGTATTATAGCGGTTGTCTTACCTACGCCCCGGTGGCCGATGATGATCGAGAACCGGTTCGACATATCATGCTTCTTAATGAAATACCGGATGTATTCGCGATCATAAATGTTTAGAAAATGGGAGCTTAGGTTGAATAATTCGTCGATCATAAAAATCTCTTAGTAATGCATTACTAATATAACACAAATTTTTAGTAATGCATTCCTAATTTTCAGCGAATTTTTAGTAATGCATTACTAATTAAAGCTCAGTAACCATACTTTCGCGCTAATGTGGAGAAAAGGGATTTAAGTTGGTATCAACCTCCAGTGGGGGCGGCCTAAGGAAAAGCGCGGGAAAGAAATACCGGCGGTCGGAGCGTAAAAGGTATTAGGTGTAAGTCCGCCGCGGCGGATGAGGTAATATTTATCTATAAGGCGGATTAATCCTGCTAATCCTAAAATCCTGTAAATCCCCCGAAGGGGCAAGCTGATTTGGACATTTTGGTTCAACTGCAATTCCCCTCTCCTTGTAGGAGAGGGGCAAGGGGTGAGGT
>JAEYUD010000036.1 GCA_023433685.1 Bacteroidota bacterium | reverse complement strand
CCACCCTTACTCATGAAACACCTTCCCGCCGATCTCACACTCGTCACATTTATCTTTCGAGCATTTGTTGCGGAAGAGCTCAAGCATTCCCTGATAAATGAGGGGCCCGTGGTTGTGAATTTCGAGGTTGAGGGCTTCGGATATCTCCGCGACGAGGGTGTTGTCGAGCTCCATTTCCACATCACTGAAGAGGCGAAGGGTTTTTGAAGCGAACTTGTACCTGCCAAACATCTCATAATAAACATACAGGATCGGCAGAACTATGTTAAGCACCATTTCATCAGCGCGGTTCTTGCCAATGAAAAATTTGATGTGGGGCTTTGCCTCAACATCGAACATGTAATGCCTGCTCCAGTAACCGTGTCCCTTGGTGACGAAAAGACTCCTGATGCAGAGCTTGACGGTTTCAATATTGTTAATCTCAACAAATTTGCGGTGGAGATTCCCGATCAGGTTGTGGTGAAGTATCTCGTTCATCAGACGGATTCCACCGGCGATCCGGACTGTGGGATAATTCTGCGGTCTGCTGCGGTAAAACGACCAGTCTTCCTCATCGTACTTGGCGCCATCGTAAAGATGGGATAGCTGATTCCAGGTTTCGTGAAGCTACCGGATATACCCCGATGTCTCATCCGATTTTCCTTTCGGCTCCATGGCGAGTAACCCGGAAACATGGAAGAAAACAGCCTCGGCGTTGTGGATGAAATCAGAGTCGGTACCCAACTGTTTTAAAAGTTTAACATCAACCGACCGGGCCAGTTTTGTCATTATCTCCTTGTTACGGGAGTAACCAAGCGCTTCGAAAATCCCCTCATAAAAAAGCTGGATCCAAACGTCTTTTTTGCTCAATTCCTTGTACGTGAGCTTCCTTTCAAGGTACTCGAGGGGAACGTCATATCCGTGCTCGGGCTCGGCTATCTTCATTTCCTCAATAAAAAGGATCTCTTTCAGCCTGTAAGCAACCTTTTCGCACTTCCTTTTAAATCTTTCGATTCCAAGCTTTTTAAGGAACTCGAGTTTCTCCTCTTCGGTAACAAGGAGGGTCAACTGCTTGCAGGATATCTTGTTGATGGTGTCAAGACGGTGGTTGGCTATCTGCTTCCTGAGGGCTTCGCTTCGTGAATCATCAATAAAATCGATGACACTGATCGAGTGGATCTTGCGACCGTCTTTTGTGGTAACGAAGTTTCGCCTGTCGGAATCATCGAGTATCACGTGAAGTATCACCTTGTTGAACTTTGGGTTCTTGGAGTGACCGTGGTTCCGCCAGTCGGAGTGAAAATTATCGATTTCGATATCACCCACGTAGGTGAGACTTCCGATCTGCACGCGGGCGTTCCTGAAATCCGGACCCCCAAGTTCAGTTGACTCGACACCCCGGTCGTGCACGACTACTTTTTCACCATCACATGTTTCGATCTCTGATTTAAAGTCCTGGTTCTTCCAGATCTCGTATATAAGTTTCTCGGGTAAGGCTGACGTTTTCATTCTTTCTCCGGCAATAATGATAATAGTTTTTACTATTATCTTTCAATTATTAGAATTTTTTCCCATAAAAGAGAATAGCGAACCAATCTCAGTGAACCGATTTTTTTAACGCGGTCGAAAATGTAAAAAGTGAACTGTAGCCTGTTACAAGGTCTGCGTGTTCAGAGAGTCAAGCTCCCGCGCGGCGGCTTCAGCGAAATCACGCCCTGAAGAGGCGTAAATGATGTTTCTGCTTGAATTTATCAGGTATCGTCCGTGCCCGGCGGCTTTGAACACGCCGCTGATGGCGGAGGCACTTCCACCCTGGGCTCCCACCCCGGGCAGAAGGATAAAATTATCCCGCAATTCCTCTATCTCATTTTCAAGATCGGTCTTATTTGTAGCTCCAAAAACCATGCCAAGATTTTCAGAGGGGTACCAGCTTTTCAGCTTCCGAGATACTTCCCTGTAGAGTGGTGTGCCGGAAGCCAGAATCTGCTTCTCAAAATCGTGAGAACCGGGGTTGGAAGTGAGGACGAGTACGAAATTTACACGGTCGGTAAACTCAAAAAAGGGGTCGAGCGAATCCTTCCCCATGTAAGGGGCAAGGGTGGAACAGTCGAATCCGTGAATATTGAAGATGGCCTCCGCGTACATTTTAGAGGTGTTGCCGATATCCCCCCTTTTGGCATCACCGATCACGGGAACGGTTTCGTCAAGCTGCCTGATGAGATCGACTGTACGTGTGAGAACGTCAACACCTGAGGCACCATGACATTCATAAAATGCAAAATTAAGTTTGTAGGAGGCAGCACTTCCTATTGTTGCTTCCACAATCTCCCTGTTAAAGAGGTAAAGGGCGTCTTTTTCACCGCGTAGATGCCCGGGTATCTTCGCCGGGTCGGTATCGAGCCCGACACAGATGTGTCTCCCTTTAGCGAACTGGAGGTCAAGTTTTTCACTCGCTTTCACTTCAAACTCCTATGTTAACATCTGACGGCTCCGGTAAATGTTGTAGACCATACCGAGCATGATAAAATTGGAAAGAAGGGATGAACCACCGTAACTGACGAAGGGCAACGGGATGCCGATCACGGGCACTATGCCGAGCACCATGCCGATATTTATGGCGAAATGAATCGTTAATATCGAAAGTATCCCAACCACTACGAGACTGAGGAACATGTTTCTGATCTCGGTGGCGATCTTAAGCAGACGAAGAAGGATCACGAGGAACATCACAAGGATAAGCATCGTGCCGATAAAACCGAACTCTTCACCGATAACGCAGAAAATAAAGTCAGACCACTGCTCCGGGATGAATTGCAGCTGCGTCTGGCTTCCCGACATGAATCCCTTGCCGTAAAATCCACCCGAACCGATGGCGATCTGCGCCTGAATGGCGTTGTAACCCGCGCCGAGAGGGTCGGCATTGGGGTCAACGAACGAGAGTATCCTCTTCTTCTGGTGCGGACTGAGGATATTGAAAAGATACTTTACAAAGAATGCCGAAGCAAAATTAACCCCCAGAAGAGCGGTGGTAACAAAGATGTTCCGTTTGAAAACGAAGAGGAACGCTGCCACTATAGCGAATGCCCCTGCAATGTACCAGGCTCCAAATAGTGAAGCCACCATAACCAGAGGCGGCGCGAGAACCACAAAAAGTCCGAAGGTGCTTATCCCCCTCCAGAAAAGGAGCGCGAGCATCATGCCAAAAAAGACGAGGGAACTGCCAAGATCGGGCTGCAACATTATCAGCGCCACGGGAAAAAGACCGATGGCAAGAAATTTCACTATCGTTTTAAGATCGTCAAGGTCATTCCCCTTCTCATCGAGAAATGCCGAGAGTGCCAGAAGTGTGGCTATCTTTGAGAACTCCGCGGGCTGAATGTTCAGGGGGCCCAATGCTATCCACGCTTTAGCACCGTTAATCGTTTTTCCAAAAACGAGAACCGCGAGCAGAAGGAAGATGCTTAAGCCATACCCCCACGGCACCGCCGACCGTATCAGCGATGTTGGAACAAAATAGATAACTATAAAAATGATCAGAGCGAGAACGAGCGCGAAAATCTGCTTCTCGAAATTGTTCCTCACTTGAAAAACGTTCTGAGTCGAGCTGTAAATGGCGAGAAGACCGAATACCAGCAGCACGATAACAGCGGCAAAAATAAGAAAATCGAACCTGAGGGTTAGTTTGCCTCCTAATTTCAACTATTGGCTCTCCTCTAAGAAGGTCAAAAGTCTTGTAGTATCGTCTTCCCTTCTGTTTTCCTTCTTTTTCTCCTTCTTTACCTGTTTGATCACACCGATCGAACGGAGATACGCGAGGATAACGGTCTCCGCCACGGGAGCCGCCACTTCGGAACCGTAACCGGCATTTTCGAAAAGTACCGCTACTGCAATTTTGGGGTTGTCATAAGGGGCAAAACCGACGAAAAGCGAGTGGTTCCGCCCGTGAACGTTCTGTACGGTACCTGTTTTACCGGCTATCACCACTTCGTTGGTCCTGATGTTCTTGGCGGTACCGCCACCTCCGTTAACCACGAGCCACATCCCCTTCTTTATAATTGCCACATTTTGGGGGCTTACCCCGGTGGTTATTTCATCAAATTTGAACGGTACAAACTTCCTTTTCTCGTCAACGTACCCCTTTACAAGGTGAGGCGTGTAAGATTTACCGTCGTTGGCAATCAAGGCGGTCATCAGCGCGAGCTGCACGGGGGTCATGCTAACTTCACCCTGACCGATACCCACACTCACGAGGATACCACGGGGCCAGTTCTTGCCGTAGACCTTTTCATAATATTCTGTCGAGGGGATCAAGCCCTTCGACTCTTCAAGAAGATCGACCCCGGTACGGGTGCCCACTTTGAATTTTTTGGCAAACTCGTTCAGTCTATCAACGCCAATTTCGAAGATCAACTTGTAGAAGAAGACGTTGCATGAACCCTCAAGTGCGCGGTAAACGTTGGTCGCGCCGTGAGAACCGTGACATTTGAACGTCCGGTTTCCGTAAGTGTAAGAACCGGGACAGTAAATGGTGGTGTTCTGGTTGATAATGCCAAGCTCGAGCGCGCACAATGAAACAAGCACTTTAAATGTTGAGCCGGGAGAGTGGGTCGACATCGCCGCACGATTGAACTGTGGCCTCAACGGGTTCGAGATGAGACCCCGCATGTAATCAGCCGGTGTGATATCGGAAAATTTGTTCAGATCGTAGTCGGGCGCGCTTGTGAAGGCCAATATCTCACCGGTGGAGGGCTCAATGGCAACGATCGCGCCACTTCTGCCCCGCATTACTGCTTCTGATGTTGCCTGCGCTGCCGAATCAAGTGAGAGCACCAGATCCTTCCCCTTCTTCGATGCCTTGTCAGACGAACCGTCTTTGTACCTGCCGATCTTCTTCCGGGAGGCGTTCACAAGGATGTAGTTGTAGCCTTTCTCACCACGGAGATAACGCTCGTAACTTTTTTCAATACCGTTCATACCGATGTTGTCACCGAGGGTATAGAAGCTGTCTTTTTTAAGATCGTTGTCGTTCGTTTCCTTCAGGTAACCCAGAACGTGCGCCGCTGAAAAGGCACCCGTGTAGCCACGCTTGAGCTCGATGATGTAGTCGACACCCGGAAGGCGCTCGGCGTTTTCTTCAAGCCAGCCGACCTGCTCAAAATTGGCGCCTTTCTTAATCTTGATCGCCTGATATTTCCCGTATTTTTTGTGTTTTTGCAAAATACGGGCAATGGTATCCCGTGGAAGTTCAAGAATTGCTTCCAAAAAGGGGCTTTTGGCAGTGTCGTAATCAGCAGGGGTTATACGAACGGTGTATGAAGGGATGTTCTCAACGAGTAACTTCAAGTTACGATCGTAAAGCACTCCCCGGAGGGGCATCTGCTCGATCGCGCTGATACTGTTGTTGGTCGATTTGTCTTCAAATTTAGTGTTGAAAACTATCTGCATCTGAAATAGTTTTAAACCGTAAACTAAAAGTAAGCCAAGTATAATCGCGGCGAGCACAGTCTTTCTTGAGGGAGAAAGTTGCGTCATTCCAGCCAATCACCTTTTTTTGTTGGGGTTGCAAAGATCCATATCGTTGATATGAGACCCGTGTAAAGAGCGGGTGTAATTCCCTGTTCAAAAATAAGCCTGAGAAGATTATTATTCAGGTCGAAATTTGTTACCAACGCGAAGGTCGAGGAGTTGATGAACGCGGTTAAAAGTATAATAAGTATGAATCTGTAAGAGCGGAGGTTAAGATCGATCCTGTTGGTACTGAAGTATCCGGCGACAAAAGCAGCAAGCGTTTTAGAAAGGGCGGCACTTCCCAAAAGGTTTCCGGTTACCAGATCAAAAACAAGACCCGCACCAAATCCGAAGATCGCGCCGCGTATCTGCCCCTCACGCACCGCGTAATAAACTACGAGTATAAGCACGATGTCAGGTACGGCTGTATCAATAGCGATGAACGGAATGAAGATGACCTGAACAAAAAGAAGAGGGATCAGGTAGATCACCGGCAGCAAGTGTACGAGGTATTTGTTCTTCATCATTTGGTTTTCAGGTAGTTCAGTTCGTACTCATCCACTTTTTTGCTCTGTATCATTCTGATAACGAAGACGTTCATGGTTGAGTTGAGATCAACGTACGGTTTTATTTTAAGATCGTTGAAGAGGCCGCTCTCAGGGTTCAGAACTTTCTCAACGTCACCAACGGGAAGGTTCACCCCGATGAGCGAACTCATGTCACTGGTGATAACTCTTTCTGTTCTGGGGAGTTGCAGCGTTTTTGAGAGACCCTGCATCACCAACTCTGTGCCGTTCCACTTTAATATGCCCGGCGCGCCGGAGTTCATCAGTTTTACGATGATCTTCAAATTTACATTTTTGTATGTTCTTACTATCGCGTCGTGATTTGAGGAAGTGTAGACGAGCCCCACGAGCCCATCCTGGGTGATAACAGGCATCCCGGGTTTTACTGAATCTTTCAGTCCACGGTTGATGGTAAAGTTAACCTGATCACCAAGATACGACTTGGCGATCACCTCGGCGGCTATAAGCTCGTATGATGTGCTGTCTTGAAAGGCAAGCATACCGCGGAGCTCCTGGTTTTCGATACCGAACTCACGCAACTGGTTGTTCTCAAGCATCAGTTCGGCGTTCCGCCTCCTGAGCTGCTCGTTATTTGAACGGAGATCGGAGATAAAATTCAGTTTCCCAAAAATTCCCGCGACCCTCGAAAATGAGGAAAGGGCAAGCCCCCTAAGCTTCTGGGTGGAGTCATGCTCACTAACCGACATCAAAAGGAACGAAAGGATAACCAGCCCTATCAGAAGAAGATACGACCGGAGAGAAAGAAAAAGGGTTAAAAAAAACTGCTTCATCCTAATAGCGACGGTGCCTGATCAGTACGGGCGCGTATGCGTTTAGATTGTCTATTACCCTGCCTGCACCCCTCACCACCGCCAGAAGTGGTTCTTCAGCGATGTGAACGGGCAAATTGGTCTCAAGTCTGATTCTCTTGTCCAGCCCCTTAAGCAACGCCCCGCCACCGGAAAGCATGATTCCCGAGCTGTGAATGTCAGCAGAATGCTCCGCGCCGGTACGCTCAAGCAGGCGCCTTACCGCTTCGAGTATGGCAACAACAGGACCCTCCAGGGCATCGCGGATCTCAACCGACGACACTTCCACTTTCTTCGGAACACCACCTACAAGGTCGCGACCTTTAACCTCAATTGTAAGCTCTTCAGGCAATGCCATCGCGGATCCCACCTGACATTTTATTGCTTCAGCGGTTCGCTCACCTATCAAAATGTTATAATTTCTTCTGAAAAAGCTGACTATTGCTTCGTTCATTTCATCACCGGCAACTTTGATCGACTCTTCAACCACGATTCCGGAGAGGGCGATAACAGCGATCTCGGTGGTACCGCCGCCGATATCGATAACCATGTTACCTTCAGGACGTGATACATCAATGCCGATACCGATGGCAGCTGACATCGGTTCGGAGATCAGGTGCACTTCCTTCGCGCCGGCATGCTCGGCACTGTCTCTTACAGCTCTTTTTTCAACTTCAGTAACTCCGCTCGGCACGGCAATTACCACTTTTCGGGCGGAAACGATGCCCGAGTTGACTTTTTTGATGAAAGCCCGGATCATTCCCTCGGCTATCTCAAAGTCGGCGATAACACCATCTTTCATTGGGCGGGTAACCGATATTTCACGGTGCTCCCTTCCCATCATCTCCTTGGCTTTGTTGCCAAGAGCGATGATCTTGCGCGTGTTCCTGTCGAACGCCACGATAGAAGGCTCGTTAAGAACGATCCCCTTCCCCTTCACGTAAATGAGGGTGTTCGCGGTTCCCAGGTCGATGGCAATATCATTCGCTAAAAAATCAAAAATTCCCATTCTTTAAAACCTCAGTGTTTAAAATGTCTGACTTTGGTAAACATCATGGTTACCCCGGATCTGTAGGCAGCGGCAATGCTCTCTGCATCCCTTACTGATCCACCGGGTTGCAGTATTGTTTTAACCCCCGCCTCAGCGAGAAGTGTAACCCCGTCTTCAAACGGGAAGAAAGCGTCGGAGGCGGCCACTGCTCCGGTGATGTCGAACCCAAATTCGCGCGCCTTGTCTATGGCAATCTTAACTGAATCAACCCGTGAGACCTGACCGGCACCAATTCCGATGGTTTGCCCCTCTTTAACGAGCACAATTGCATTTGAGCGGACGCTTTTACAAACAGTCCACGCGAATGCCAACCCGGGAAATGTAGCCGGATCAATTTTTTCGGCGGTCACTGTCTCCCATTTCGCGGGATCAACTTCAATTTCGTCTCGCTGTTGCACCAGGAAACCACCGGCAGCACTTCTTACCATATAACCTGAAGGAAGTGGCTGCTTCTGCACAAGCACGCGCCTCTGCTTCTTTTTACTTAAAACCTCAAGTGCCCCGGGCGTAAACGAACGTGCAACCACGAGCTCAAGAAATATTTCATTGAGCTTTTCGGCAACATCGGCATCAATCTCACTGTTGAATACCACTATTCCACCGAAAGCTGAAACGGGATCACACGAAAGGGCTTTTGTATACGCCTCAAGCGGACTGGTGCCGATGGCTGCTCCACAGGGGTTGTTATGCTTGATGATGGCACACGCGGTACCCTGAAGCTCTTCAACAAGTTCACACGCCGCGTTAAGATCGAGGATGTTGTTGTACGAGAGCTCCTTGCCCGTTAACTGTTCAAAATATTCGCTGAAGTCACCGTAAAAATACCCTTTTTGGTGGGGATTTTCACCATAGCGGAGCACCCTTCTTTCAGGTTCGAACACTGAAAATGTTGTCGCCTCTGCTGATATCCTCTGCTCAAGGGTTGAGGAGATAAGTGAATCGTACCTCGCGGTCAGCTTAAAGGCGTCAACGGCAAGCGAAGCCCTGTAATTTTCGTCGATCTGATCCGCTTCAAGCTTTTCCAAAAATTCGGCGTATTGCGCCGGCGAAGTAAGTACGGTAACATATTTGTGGTTCTTTGCCGCGGCACGGATCAAAGTGACCCCACCGATATCAATTTTTTCGATCAGGTCATCAACAGAAGCGCCAACTTCACGTGACGCGCCTGAAAAATCATAAAGATTGCACGCCACAACATCGATAAAACCGAGATCGTGATTCTCCATCTCGGCAAGATCGGAAGGGTTGTCGCGACGTGAAAGAATTCCGCCGAACACCTTTGGATTAAGCGTTTTAACCCGTCCACCCAATATCTCGGGAAAACCGGTGAACTCGCCCATCTCGATGCAATCAGTACCCGATTCCCTGATCACCCGGGCAGTATTGCCCGTCGAAATTATTTGATGCCGGGAGCCCGCCAGCGCTCTTGCCAGCTCAAACACTCCCGCCTTGTCAGTCAACGATATTAACGCGTATTTTTTCAATTCTCTCTCATTTCAAATACAGATCCAAAAACCCCGTTCTCCACACTCCACACTCTACACTCCACACTCTACACTCCACACTCTACACT
>JAEYUD010000016.1 GCA_023433685.1 Bacteroidota bacterium | reverse complement strand
GGATGGGGAAGAGGGTTTAGTAAAAGCCACGGGTGAGAAATATAATCTCATTCTCCTTGATGTGATGTTGCCGAAGATTTCCGGTTTTGAGATATGCAAGCAAACCAGGGCAAAAGGGATAATGACTCCGATCATCCTCATTACGGCAAAAGGGGAGGAGATAGATAAAGTACTCGGTCTGGAGCTCGGAGCCGACGACTACGTGACAAAACCTTTCAGTGTCAGGGAATTGCTTGCAAGGATCAAGGCCGTGCTAAGAAGAGGCGTTGCTGAAGCTGAAAGCGAAGATGAGGCGGTTATAGGGAGACTGCACGTGAATTTTAAAACCTACACAGCCATTGTTTCCGGCTCGCAGGTACAGATGTCGCACAAAGAGTATGAGATTCTGAAATATCTTTGGCAGAACAAAAACAACACCGTTAGCCGCGACAGCCTGCTTAACGACATTTGGGGTTACGAAGAGAGCCCAACCACAAGAACTGTGGATAATTTTATTCTAAAACTGCGGCAAAAAGTTGAGGCCGACCCCAACCACCCAAAAATAATCCTCACGGTGCATGGTATAGGCTATAAACTGATTACCGGTTAGTCGGTGTAAAATATCTTTTCCAATCTCTTTATTTTATAGAGGGCGGAAATAAGAAAATCCTGTACCGACTGTAATTCGAGGAGATCTTTCAGCACGAAATGGTCAGCAAAAACGAGAATATCCTCGTTTAATTCCATTATCCGTCTGTTTATCGGTTCCCATGCCGTCTTGAAGAGGTAACCCTCCTTTGCCCAGGCTTCCTGTTTTAGAAGATTTTTTATCCTGGCTTCCATACTCAGCGACCCGATACCGTGTCCGTTATCTGAAAGATCAAACGATTTTATTTCGTAAAATCTGAAATTATCCGCCTCTTTTGAAAGACCGGCCAGGTCTTTCAGATAAAGATCCTTGTAGCAAGCCCACCTTATATCTTCAAGTTTTGCGCCATCCGCCGGAAGAGTAGAGATAAGGTCAAGAGTTTTAACCGCGTATTTTTTGATCCACATCTCTTTTTTATTCTGTATAAGGCTTTCGAGAGCGTAGGTGATTGTTCCCGGGTTGATGCCTCTTCCGAGGTCATCCAGGAACTCGATCACATATCTTATAATAATATCGTAGTGATTGGTCAGAACAGATATCCCATCCCTCAGTTCGGCAGGAATAAATTTCTCCACAAATTCGTCATACCTCTCGAAATCATACGATCTGCCGTGATCATCCACTGCTTTATAGAGGAGGTCTTCGATGAAATCGTGTCCGACAGCGATCGCGGAGTAGAATCTGGTTCCCGGATCGTTAATGTTGATAACAGTGGAAATGGCACCCACACGGTTAACGTGTGCGGCGGAAGGGAGGCCACACTTCCGGTAGAGACCGTACTTTTTAAAACTTTCAAAGACGCTCATTGCAAAGCCGGAATATTCACCATAAATTTCATTCACTTCGGCCATATCGGGGAGAAGCCCGGTTAACAGTCTGCCGTGCAATTTTTGATAGGCAGGCATAAACTCAATTCCCGATCTCGCGTCTGAAATGTCAGTGGGGGCGTTATAAAGGTGCTCTCTTAATTTCTTTCCTTTGGGGAAGTGGTGGGTGATATAAATTTCTATATCAGAGAATGCAATGCCCGAAAGTTCCGGCCCGTAAAGGTTTGAAAGGAGTCGTTTTGAAGGAATGATGCCACGTTTGATGGAGTCAAGTATTTCCCGGGCTGTTTGATATCTCTGATCATTCGTCAGAGCTTTAATTTCTCTGGAGTACCGCATACAAAATCCGTAATAAATACTGCAATATATAAAATTTCCCCTAAAAAAATAAAAGCCCCGTTTAGGGGGCTTCTGATAACTTGTGTCTATCTGAACTTGATCTCGGGTTTGTGATCCGGATGGTCTTTGTGATGTGGTACCAAATGTTCGATCTTGTCTTCGAGCATTAATTTCTTTTCAATAGTTTCGGGGTCTTCAAGAACCACTCCCGCGGAGGATTGCTCAACAGTATGATCGACCTTTTTTTTCGAGATTATCTGATTCACAACAACTACAGCAAGCACAATACCACCTGCTATCATTACCAACAGGAACAGTAAAAACACTCCTGATCCGATCTGGTCCATTCTCAGCTCCTGTTTTATTGTGCATTATAAACTTTATTCCGGCGAGAAATATACTAAATATATTATCGAGTGTCAATATTCATTTAAAATATTTCGGCTAAAACAGGATTTTTTCTGCAAGTCCTTTCTTAAAATGCTTTGAAGTAGCGGCGGGTACAACGCTCGCTTTATTGTTTTCTATAAAACGGAGGTGTTCAGCCCCCCCTTCCGGGCAGTCGAACTCATTCTCTGGTGTTACTAAAACCCATTCCCCCTGAGCGAAAAAGGTAAGTGTGCCCGTATGGTTTCCGGAATCGACATCGATTATATAAACAGATCTGTCGGTAGATGAAGCCATCAGATACCGTGAATCACTTGAGAAGGAAAGCCAGTCGGCAGGACCAAAAGAAACGGTGACCGAACGATTAAAACTTGTGTCTTTAAGCCCAAAAATGTTGATGGCATTCAGCTCGCCCGCAACAGCCATAAAATCCTGTTTGGCTGAGACCGCCATTGCGGTTACTCCATTTATGCCATGGAGATCGCTTTTTTCCACTTTAAGTGTGACGGGGTTGATGGTAAAAATTGAGCCGTTTTCTGCTGCCGCGGCAATTTTATTTCCGTTATCTGTGAAAGCAATTGAGATCACTGGTGCTCCAGGTTCAGCCGATTTCACGATAAGTGAGGCATCATCAATTTTCCAGACGAATATCTCCCCAAGTATTGTTCCGGCTGTGATCATTCCCTTGTCGGGCTGAATGGCTATTGAAGTCACTACTGAAGTGGGTCCCTTGAAAGTTTTCTCACTTTTACCTGTTGTTACATTTCTAAGAACGATTGAATGCTCAGCTGATTCAGAAGCGATGAAATCCTCATTCAAGCACCATTTCATCGCGTTCACGAAGCCAATCTTTTCGCCTCCGATCGTTTTCAATTCGGTCGCGTCGTTTGCATCAAATATTTTAATATTGTCGTCAGGTCCACCATATCCGAAGTAGTGCCCGGAGGGTGAAATATCGCTGCTGAGAACAAGTCCGTCCCAGGTCTGAAGGAATTTCCTGGAACCGGGCTGGTCTTTCTGCCAGATATGGAATGATGATGCAACAGTTGTGAAGAGCAGAGTGTTGCCTTTAGAGTCGATGCTTATTTTTTTTACCTTGTCGGCTGCCGGTTCGAACTTGTTCAGAATTTCCCTTCCGGGAATCCGCCATTGAATTATCGACCGGTCGAAGTAGGCAGTGGTCGCGGCCCGGTCGTCAGGAGCAATGGCGAGTGTAGTGATCTCACCGAAGGGTTTGTAAGCAAAAAGTTCATTTTTGTTCACCAGATCATACCCTGCAATTTTGACATCGTCCAGAAAATAAAGGATCGCTTTTGAGCTATTGAAGAATTTAATCTGTTCAGAATAACCGGAGCCGCTTTTCGCGCTGAAGATTATTGAACGTGATTTGATATCCCAAACAGAAATAACTTCATTAGTGCCAATTCCGGCAAGGTATCGCCCGTCAGGTGAGAAGAGGAGTTTTTTTATTGTGGCTTGTGAACTCCTGTTCAGGTGTGAAATTATAGTCAGTTCTGACGCGTCGATAATTTCAACTTCGCCGGAAGTGTCGGCTACCGCGAAAAGCCCGGTTGCTCTGTTGAAATCAATCGCGGTGAAAATATCAACCGGCAACTTTCCGGCGGCCTCCGGCTCACTCGCGGGATCATCCACCACGAATATTTCACCCTCATTTGTAACAAAAATAAAAGTCTCACCATCCCCCGCGATAAAAGTGGATGAAGTGGCACCTCCCGGCATTTCACCCGCTGTAATCAGTTCACCTGACGAATAATCGGTGACAATAAATGTTCCATCTTCAGAAGTGCTTACAACAGAGGTCGAATCGTCAAGTGTCCCTATCCATTTAACAGCCGAAGTGTGTCCGCCGAACACGTTGAGCTGCTCGAGGGTTGCGGCGTCCCAAAGTATGATAGTATTATCTTCAGACGCGGTGAGAAGAAACTTTCCATCGGGGGTGTAGTTGATCGAAGTAACGGTTCCTGAATGACCGGTTTGGGGAAGAAGATACCCTTCCTGAGCGTGAGCGGCTGTGAACGATAAACAGATTAAATACAGGGATAAATTCTTCATTGACATAGAGAGGTGATTCAACCTAAATTCTTTTTTTAGTATGTCCAAATTTAACAATAACTTTGTCCTGTTAAATGATTTAAGTCACTGTTTCCACATGCAGGGATGTTTTTTATTTTTTTTATGAACGTTGGTTTCACTAAGTTTGTTAAATAACTTTTTTTATTATTAGTAGGATGAAAAGAGTTAAAGATTAAACTGATAAAAACATGTCAAAAGCTTTAGCCGCAATAGGAATTATTTTCCTCGCAACGTTCATTATATCCTTTCTTGTGGCGGGACTTATAAAACTGATCTCACTGGCGATCAACTATTTGCGTCTGCAGAAAGAGCAGCAGGCGAAACAAATGGAAGACCTCCCTGAGATTCAATCAGAAGCCGCGGGACAAGAGAGTGATCTCGAAGTGGTGGCCGCCATCGGCCTGGCACTTCAACTCTATATCGAAGACATGCATGACTATGAAAAGACTGTGATGACCATCCAAAAAGTTGTAAAACCGTATTCACCCTGGAGTTCGAAAATTTACGGGCTCAGACAACATCCAAGGAGGTAGTGATGGACACGCAATTAATTCAGCAGATATTCCCCGGAATTTCAACCCTCTTTACTTCTGATCTTACCATCTCACTCGGCAGGGTGTTTCTGATGTTTCTTGGGTTTCTTCTCGTCTACCTCGGCAAGAAACAGGTACTCGAACCACTGCTCATGATCCCAATGGGTATCGGTATGGCCGCTGTGAACGCAGGCGTTCTCATTATGGGCAACGGACAGACAGGAAACCTCTTCCTCGATCCGATGATAAACGAACCGTCAAAGTTGATTGACATCCTGCAGATCGACTTTTTGCAGCCCATCTACACGCTTACTTTCAGTAATGGACTGATAGCCTGTTTCGTTTTTATGGGCATCGGTGTTTTGCTTGATGTCGGTTTCCTTCTTGCAAGACCTTTTCTTAGCATGTTTCTGGCGGTGTGTGCCGAACTCGGCACGTTTCTCACTGTTCCGATCGCGATGGCGATGGGATTGAACGAGAGAGATGCGGCTTCGGTTGCAATGATCGGCGGGGCTGATGGACCAATGGTTCTCTTCACCTCGCTTAAACTTTCACCGAAGCTGTTCGTTGCCATCACTGTAGTGGCATATCTTTATCTTGGTTTAACATACGGGGGTTACCCGTATCTCATTAAACTTCTTGTGCCAAAGAGGTTAAGGGCGATAAAGATGCCACCCAAGAAGAAGATCAGGCAGATCAGTTCATCTGAAAAACTTTATTTTGCGGTAATCGCGTGCATTGTGCTTTGTCTCCTTTTCCCTGTGGCAGCACCCCTGTTTATGTCACTTTTTGTGGGAGTCGCGGTAAGGGAAGCGGGGCTTACGCACCTGATCGAGTTCATTGGTGGACCTCTGCTTTACGGTTCAACATTTCTTCTCGGATTGCTCCTCGGGGTTCTCTGCGATGCATCATTGATACTTGATCCGGAGATACTTCTGCTTCTGATACTGGGAATAATAGCCCTGATACTTTCGGCAGTGGGGGGGCTTTTAGGCGGCTACATTATGTATTTCATCACGGGCGGGAAGTTCAATCCCGTCATTGGAATTGCCGGCGTAAGCTGCGTTCCTACAACAGCCAAAGTGGCTCAGAAATCGGTTCACGAAGTGAATCCGCAGGCGATTATACTGCCGGAAGCCATTGGGGCAAACATCAGTGGTGTTATTACATCCGCGATTATCGCGGGTCTGTACATAACGCTTATCCCGATACTTTTCCGGTGATCATTTTCTCCGGCAATTGATAACATTCTTTGAATTAATCGTCGATTAACGAATAATTGTTTTTTTCGTTAACGCAAAATTTCTTAATTTTCGACTCGTATCGATAAAACATTTTTAGTTTGAAACTTTTACTGAAATCAACAAGTATAATTAACCAGAAATAGGAGTTAACTGTGAGCAAACAATCGCCACTCAAAGCATTCTTTTCAGGATTTGCAGCCGTTGCCATTCCGGTGCTTTTTGTAATTGCAGTCTTGATCTATCTTTTCGTGATGGGAAATCCTGAAAACTTTCAGGGTAACGATCCGGCAAAAGATCCCAAGGTTGGAAACTATCTCGGAATGGTTTACAAAGGCGGATTTATTGTGCCGATCCTTATGACCATGTTCCTCAGCGTTTGGACATTTGCCGTGGAGAGATTTATTGTAATTAGAAAAGCCAGAGGAAAAGGCAATGTTGCCAATTTCATCGCCAAAGTTTACGCGCTTCTTTCAGGCAAGGAATCAGATCTTGAACTCGCCATCGAGGAATGTGACAAGCAGAGAGGATCGGTTGCCAATGTTGTTAAAGCCGGACTTCTTAAATACAAAGAAATGATGGGCGAAAAAGATCTTACCAAAGATCAGAAGGTTGTAGCGATCAAACAGGAATTTGAAGAAGCAACATCACTTGAACTGCCTGTTCTCGAGCAGAATCTTGTAATTCTTTCGACACTCGCGAACCTTTCAACACTCGTTGGTCTTCTCGGAACAGTACTTGGTATGATCAGGGCGTTCGCCGCTCTCGCCAATGCCGGTGCACCTGATGCTTCCGCTCTTGCTACAGGTATCTCTGAAGCGCTTATCAATACAGCGTTCGGTATCGGTTCATCAGCCTTCGCGATCGTGTTCTATAATTATTTTACAACCAAGATCGACAAAATGACCTACAGCATCGACGAAGCCGGTGTTGCTATTACCCAGCAGTTCATTGCAAAACAAAAGTAAGAAATTGTGAGTTAAGAAATGCCAAAGGTAAAAATACCTCGTAAGAGCACGTTAGTTGACATGACCGCCATGTGCGATGTGTCGTTCCTGCTCCTTACATTTTTCATTTTGACCACTCAGTTCAAGCCTGATGAAGCTGTGACGGTGCAGACCCCGGGATCGATCTCAAAATCGAAACTTCCGGATGTGGATGTTTTCACCATCACGATTGATTCAGCCGGACACGCCTATTTCGGTATCTACAACCATGAAGGTCTTAAAAAGACCGTTATCAGTGCGATGAATGATGCCTACGACTTGGGGCTTTCTCCCCAGGAAATGAATAATTTCGGGAAAATAGGCAGTTTCGGTACTTCGTTAAGCAACTTCAAAAATCTGCTTAATGCTGAACCGTCCGACCGGAAGAACAAGGAATTCATGGGTGGTGTACCGATTGATACCGCAAACAATGAGCTCGGTAAATGGGTCACCAACAGCCTTGACGCGTGGTATATCATGCAGGGGGTTGACACCAAGAAACAGCCCAGTGTCGCCATAAAAGGTCATAAAAATGCCAGTTACCCTGTAATTAAGCGTATCATCGCCATCTTACAGGCTGAGAACGTTAACAAGTTTAAGTTTGTCACAGAGCTTAAGGCTAAAAATTAGAGAAGGAAATTTAAATGGCTGAACTGGATACCTCGGCGAAGGGGGGACACGGTAAAGGCAAGAAGAAAGGCCCCAAGAAGCAAACGACGCGTATAGATC
>JAEYUD010000186.1 GCA_023433685.1 Bacteroidota bacterium | reverse complement strand
TAATAAATCTGAGTACATTATCATTCACGGACACGCTGCACAGAATGAGTAATGCAGTACCCGGAACGGGAGGAGAGCGGGCGGAGAGATATATGGCAGCAGGCATGTACGACAGTGCGTATACGGAATACCAACAGATGTCTCTTACCGTAACTAATGATACTATTGCGGTAAACACACTACCTTTGCGGGGGATGTACAGGAGCGGAAAACTCTCAAACAACAAGGGTGAGAAACTGTTCCTTTTGATTCAAAAGACAGACTCAGTGCTGGGTGTGGCAGCAGATACCAATGTGTTAAAAACCCTTAAAAAGCTTAAGGTTTATATGGAAGCAGACAACGACAACCTCCCTGAGGCGCAGCTGCTTGCATCAGTGAATACGGCAAACACACTTACACCCGAAGACCGGTACCACGCACAAACCGAAGAGATGACGATTGCTCTAAGAGGTGCAACACAGAACAAAGCGATGAAGAATGACGCAGGTACAGTAACCACACTAAATAAAGAGGGTATGAATGCCTTGATGAAGAGGCACGGTAACAGGTTTACCGTAAGGAAAGAACATAAACCTGTGGAAACAATAACCGAATACTCAATGACGCAAAACTACCCGAATCCGTTTAACAGTTCGACGGTGATAGAGTACACTTTGCCGAAGGAGGGTCTTGTAACGATTACTCTGTATGATATGGCCGGCAGATTGGTAAAGCAATTGGTGAATGAGCAAAAGTCACCGGGCAGATACAAGACAGTGATTGAGTCGGATAAACTTGCAAGCGGAGTGTATATATACGCAATGAGAGTTAATGAAATAAGCATCAACAAAAAGATGGTGATTTTGAAATGAAAGAGACAAGAACAAATACAATATCACAAAGGATTGGACACTCCGGGATGCCAAGTCCGGTGAAGTCTCCGATTTTATCGATATTTCTGGTATTATTGTTCAGTACCACAGGATACTCGACCATCCGCTATGTGAAAGCGGGCAACCCCACGCCTGTGTATCCATACACAAGCTGGGCAACGGCATCTGACAGCATACAGAAAGTTGTAGACATGTGTGAAAGCGGTGACACGATACTGATAGGGACAGGTATTTACAGAGAGCAGGTGGTATCAGAACACCAAGGAAGAGACCTTGCGATAATTGGTGTTGATGTTGACAGCTGCATTGTGGATTTGAGAGGGTTCCCTCAGTTTGATGAAAAATTCGCATTTAGGATTACAGATAATTTCATCTTGGAAAATATGATGATAAAAACCATCTCAACTTCAACAGCCCATTCTGGTGTCTGGTTGACAGGATTAGGGGGACCAACTGATATTAAAATTCGCTTCAATAAGTTTTCCGGTGGTTTTTACTATGCTATAGACATTTGGTCTGGGAGAGGGGAAATATTCAGTAATATTTTCAACGGTCCCGAAATTGCAGTTGGGACGAAGTTCTCAACAGGTGCTTCAACCCTGAATATAGATAAAAATCTTATTAGTAAATCGACTTTTGGATTAATGGTAAATTATGGAGTATTTAAAAATAATTTGGTTTTACTTAGCGATATGACAGGTCTTTATTTGAGCATATTAGGAGGGAGTACTGCATCCTTTTTTAACAATTTAATAGCTAATGGACGACCGGGGTCAATTGGAATTGAATATGCCAGAGGAAAGATAGAAAACAACATAATTAACAACCATAAGGTTGCAATACAGCCATATACTTCATATACACCTTTAATCTTTCTCAATAATTCAGTTGACTCATGCGAAGTTGTATTTAACCTCAACCAAGAGGGGGTGGTCAAAGGCAACATCAGTTACAACAACTTCTACGGCAACGGCACAATCTCAAATGACATTTCAAAACTTAATCCCGATACTCTGATCTACACCTCGTTTGACCCGATGTATGAGGGTACCGACAGCAGCAACTACCGGCTTCAGATGTACTCCCCCCTCATTGATGCCGGCGACCCGAACATCCTTGATGTTGACGGAACCAGAAGTGATATAGGAAGATATGGCGGTCCCTACGGTCAGAGATACGACTATCTGGACTTGGCACCGAAGAAACCAAGATTTACTCTTGTTACCTCACCCCCGTTACCCTCCCTTGGGGATGCCTCCGGCACTCTCCTAAAAGGCGAGGGGAGAATGGAGATTCACTGGCGGGGAGGCACGGAGGCGGATTTTAATTCATTTTCGCTTCACAGGGGGCGAGACCCTTATTTCATCCCGGGAGACTTAAACAGGATATATTCAGGCAGAGACACAATGTTTACCGATTCACTCTCTGATCCAACGGGAAACTATACTTACAAGATCACAGCGAAGGATAACCAGGGACTCGTAAGCAAATGGGACAGTGTAACGGTGGTACTTACAGACATTGCCGAAGGAGGAGAACTTTCACCCAAGGGAGTGGTACTTTACCAAAACTATCCAAATCCTTTTAATCCATCGACAACGATAAGATTCAGGCTTGAAGAACCGGGAGAGGTGATCCTGAGGGTTTACGATGTAAACGGGGCAACCGTGGCAGTGTTGAACAACGGCTGGCTACCGGCGGGAGAGCATGAGAGGGATTTCACTCCGGGAAAGACAGGAACAATGAATGACATGTCATCAGGAGTATATTTCTACAACCTGACTGTCAGGGATGCAAACTTGAAACCCGTATTCATCAAGTCTGACAAGATGCTTTTTATTAAGTAAGTATGATTCGCAAAGGAAGTGCCACATGGCTTCACATTCGCCTGGTGAAGCCGGTTTTCAATCTTCTTCCGGCGAACGGCTATATTTTCGAGAACAAATCGAAGGGAAACCGGGTGTTCCTCGCGCGGTTCAAGTTCAGAGAACCCCTCCATGCCAAGGGTTCAAAACTGCACTGAGGTGTGGGATGCGGTAATATGAGTCCAGCAACTTGATAATTAAGGCTGACTTTAAAATAATTTGAAAAAATATGCCCTACCCTATTGACTTTAAAGATTCTGCGTTGTATATTAACATTCGTGATTAAAGTAATTCTTTAATCTACCGGTCGTGATTTAGAAAGCTACTTGCCGCGACTTAAAACAAGAGCTAAAGGCGTACCCGCCTTGAGCGGGTTTTTTGGTTTTTAGGGGTTAAGGTTTTGTCACCGGCAACGGTGGCGGGTCGTGAGTTGTGCGTATTGCAAACGACCTTAAATAAATTGCTAAAAAGCATTCCGGTTTCCCCCCCCTGCTTTTTCCGCGCATAATTATTTCATAAATCAATTGAATTTCTACAAATCAATATAAAGGAAATATTATGTTAAAAGAATTTTTCTTCACTTCCGAATCTGTTTCTGAAGGACACCCGGACAAAATTGCCGACCAGATATCTGACGCCGTGCTCGATGACTGCCTGAGACACGACCCCGACTCAAGAGTGGCGTGCGAAACCCTGGTTGGAAAGAACCTCGTGGTTTTAACCGGGGAAATTACTTCGAGCCACAAGCCTGATTACGAAAAAATTGTCAGAGACACACTACGAAAAATTGGTTACAGAAACGATTTCCCCGGAATCGACCCTGAAACCTGCACAATTCTTATAAATATAGTAAAACAGGTGGCTGAAATTTCTCAGGGTGTAACCCAAAAGGATGACAAGGTGGGAGCCGGCGACCAAGGGATAATGTTTGGCTATGCTACAAATGAAACGGAAGAATATCTCCCAATTACCCTGGCACTTTCCCACAGAATTTTGAAAGAGCTTGCCCGTATCAGACATGCCGGTGAAGTGGATTGGCTCCGCCCTGACGCAAAGTCGCAGGTCACCGTAAAGTATGAAGATGGCAAACCGGTCGCTATAGATACAATTGTGGTTTCGACACAGCACTCTGAAAAAATTGCTCAGGCAGAAATTAAGGAGTTCCTCAAAAAGCATGTGATAGAAAACGGTGAAATAATTCCCCGGGGGCTCTTAAAGGATGGATACAAATTCCATGTGAACCCGACAGGTGCTTTCACGGAGGGTGGTCCGGTTGCTGACGCGGGTCTTACGGGCCGTAAAATAATAGTTGATACCTACGGAGGTGCCGCCCCCCACGGTGGTGGTGCCTTCTCGGGGAAGGATTACACCAAGGTTGACCGTTCGGCGGCCTACATTGCCCGCTACGCGGCAAAGAATGTGGTTGCTGCCGGTCTGGCCGACAAATGCACCATTCAACTTTCCTACGCGATCGGTGTGACAGAGCCAATTTCGATACTCGTGGATACCCACGGCACAGGAAAAGTTGACGATTCACGGATTGAAGCCGCCGTGAAGGAAGTATTCGATTTTACCCCGGGGGGAATAATCGAGACACTTCAGCTTAAGAGTCCGGTTTACTCCAAAACCGCCGCTTACGGACATTTTGGAAGGGACGATGAAGGGTTCACATGGGAAAGAACCGACAAGGTTGATGAGCTTAAAAACCTCGTAAAATAGAAGTAAAATATATTGTCGCCGGGAGCCCCGTTAAAGGCTCCCGGATAAATTAATCTGAAATTAGCGTAAATTCTTAGGAGTTAATGATGTACCCGATAAACCGCCTGCTGAAGTGCCGGGTTGAAGAACTTGGCCTTACCAAAAAAGAGATAGCCGAAAAAATGGGCTATAAGAACCTCTCGAAAGGAATTTCGAAGGTGCACGACCTCGTTTACCGCGATTATTACTCACCTGACCTCCTGCGGCAATTCCTCGAAGTGGTGCCCGTCGATGAGTTCGTGCTCGAACTCGCCGTGGAAGCCACTGAGTCGATGTTCGCCCTTAAGAAAAAAATAGAAAACGCCCGGAACAACTACGAGTACAGCGATGAGCAGCACTTCATCGAGAGAACCCTCGACCCCTACATGCTCCGCAGAACTGAAAAGAGACTGAACGGCTGGGCGTTCCAGAACCCGAAGAATAAATGGTACCACCCCGTGATGGGAGTTGAAGCCCGGATACTCGACCTGAGCAGGAGCGAAATGTTCGACGCGATAAGGGAGAATATAAAATCCGACCTGGAGAGAACGGGCGGAAGCGTGCCCGATGGCGGAAAGATAATCGGCTACTACTTCATCCGCGATTTCAAAAACGCCTACTACTTCGATACCGAAGGTAACCTGATTCGTAATAAAATAAAACTGAGAAACGGCAACATCACCGAGTGGAGATGGAACGGTTAGCCAATAGTTGAATTGCCGCGCAAAAAAAGAACGCTAAAAAGGAGAATATGAAATGTACCCGTTAAACAGAATTATCGCCGCGAGAATGACCGACCATGGAATTAGCAAAATGGAGATAGCGAGAGCCCTCTTCCCGAAGAAACCGGGCAAAGGGGTTGCCGTGATAAGCGACTTTCTCTATAACGACCGCTACAACCCGGAGCTCGCGGAGCAGCTGCTGAAGTTCGTGCCCGTGGAGCCTTACATAGTTGAGGCCTTCACCCAGGCCGGTGAGCAGATAAAGTACCTCCACGACCGCCTCGACTCTGAGAGGGATAAACAGAAGGAACTGAACGCCCGCAGGAGAAAGATGAAGAACTTCTCCCCCGTTCTCCTCAGAATTGCCGGGGAGATCCCCGGTGAAACTGAAAGGGCAAAGAAGCTGGTCCTCGGGAAATACCCCCTCGAAGTGGAAGTATTCGACGCGCGCTATTTCCCCGACCTCTCGAAGAAGGAGCAGTTCGCCCGGGTGAAAGAGCTGATTCTGGAGGATTTCGCCACATTCGGCGCCCGGAAGCATGTTCCCTACGAAATTGTCGGTTATCTCTTCCGGAAGGGTTTGTACGAGCGGTATGAGTACAACACCCTCGGCGAAATTACGAACGACGACAACAGGTTTGACTGATGGCTCCGTTTCCGCGACACTTCACTTCCGGGGTGTCGCAGGTTTATTCAAAGGGTAAAATTCAGGAACCCCAGCGGTAATCTGAATTCACCCCCCTTCATCCGATTGACCCGACCGTGGAGATTGACTGTACAACACCTCCTTATTATGGCATATTCGACCCGGTAATTAAATCATTTTCTGTAATCGAATTGCTGTTCTGTACATACGAACCAAAAACCGGGAGTCAGTCATGAAAACCAGATTTTTTTCTTTTGTCCTCGTCGCTTTATTTGTAGCGACTTTTTCCTCGCCCGCGGTCTTAGCGAGCAACGCCCCTAAAAAACTTTCCTCATTCGAGAAAGCTGAACTTAACTATATCCACGCTGTTGAATCGGATAACGCCGGTCTGAGAGTGAGCGCCACCAACTTCCTCGGCGATATGAAAAGTGAACTTGCAGTCATTCCACTGCTGAGAGTGCTTAAGAACTGTACCGATGAAGAGTGCAGAATTGCCGCCGCCGTTGCCCTGGTGAAGATTGGTGATGCCCGCGGAGTCTATGCAGTTAAACGCGCCGCCTCCTTCGATGACTCAAAACGTGTCCGCGACCTCTGCTGGAAATTCTATATGAGCACTGTTAAAACCGGCGCTGTCCGTTTTTGAAATAGTTACACAGATTTCACGGATTTAACACAGATTTCACGGATTTTTTTAGGATGCGGATCAAAGCACGCAGACCCCGAAGGGGCAAGTACACGCTGATTAAACAGATTATCGCTGATTGAAATTCAAAACCCGCCGGAAACGGCGGGTTTCATACTTCATACCTCATACCTCCTCAGACGGATCATACTTTCAGCCCTCAGCCTTCAGCCTTCAGCCTTCAGCCCTCAGCCTTCAGCCATAAAAGCTAATACCTATCCAATTTAAACTTCTCCCCAAGGTACATTTTCTTAACTTCCTCGTCTTCGGCGAGTTCTTCGGCGCCGCCGGAGCGGAAGATGAGACCCGAGATAAGGATGTAGGCTTTATCGACGATGCTTAAGGTTTCGTGAACATTATGGTCGGTGATCAGTACTCCGATGCCGCGGTTCTTCAGGCCGGCTACTATATTCATGATGTCTTCTACAGCGATCGGGTCAACCCCCGCGAAAGGTTCATCGAGGAGGATAAAACCGGGATCGGTGCAAAGGGCACGGGCTATCTCGGTTCTTCTTCTTTCACCGCCGCTGAGCTGGTAACCGAGGCTTTTGCGGATGTGGGTAATGCGGAAATCTTCGAGGAGCGACTCAAGTTTTTCCTTCCTCTGGGTGTTGGTCATCGGCAGCATCTGGAGTATCGACTTAATATTGTCCTCAACCGAAAGTTTTCTGAAGATGGAAGCCTCCTGCGGGAGGTAGCCGATCCCGAGACGGGCGCGCTTGTACATCGGGAGGGGGGAGATCTCGGTATCGTCGAGGAAAACCTTCCCGCCGTCGGGCTTTATCATCCCCACCATCATGTAGAAAGTGGTGGTCTTTCCCGCGCCGTTCGGACCGAGCAGACCGACGATCTCGCCCCGTGAAACGGAGATCGAGACCTTGTTAACCACGGTTCGCTTCTTGTAAACCTTTACTAAATTTTCACTACTCAGTTTTTCGGGCATAGAATGGATGCTCTGTTTCTCTGATCTTTATCAAAAATTTGTTGAAATATTCGCTTTTCGCGGGGGGCTTGCCGTAGTCGCGGTAAGTGGGAAGGAAATACTTCTTCTCGTTCCCCGTAACCAGATTTTCGGGGTAATACTCGCTGATCGGATCGCCGTAAAGCCGCACATCCTCAACCTTGCTGCTGTCGAATGTTATCACCGCGTTGTTCGAGCTCGAGCGGATCAAGCCGTTCGGCTCGCCGTCATCATAAACATAATAAAAGCTGAGGACATTCCCGTAGATGTTCGTCTGCTTCAGGTTCCCCCGGTCGAAATTCATAGCCACATTTGTCCCCGAAACCTGATCGTACCTGAAGGGGCCATTCTTCGAAATAATCAGACTGTTGTTGTTTATGAAAACCTTGTCGGCCTTTTTCTCCACAATATGAAGTGTAACCGTATCCCCCGAAAGTTGTGAATTGTCGTACCAAAGAACGGGCGGACCGGCATCCTCCTCTTTTTTATAAGTGTAGATCGTCTCGGGGTTTTTGGTGTACTCAGTGTACGAGTTCATCGAGGCGAAACCCCCGCGGAGGATGACCACCGAGTCGTGCGCGATCAGTTTTGTGCTGTCCTGTTGGCTGAACGATTCAAGCACCACGGCGGAAACCAGAAGTGTATCCGTCGCGCCGCCTACCGTATCGATCTGCATTATGAAGGGCTCCCCTTCAACCCGGGTGTGCTTAATGGCACGGAGGTCGTTCACATGATCACCGAGTATGATCGTGTTGTCGGCAAAGTTCTTTATCTGCACATTCCCCCACGCGTCGGTAACGCGGTTGGTCTGATCGTAGATCACGCTGTCGCAGAGTACCACATTGGTCGAGTCAACTATCTTTACATTCCGGTAAGCGTTGGTCACCTTCGTTATACGGTAGTGGACGAGGCTGTCGGCATCGAGTGAGCTCGTCTCATCCCAAAGCTTCACCCCGCCGAAAGCGTAGACGACCTGCGAATTTCTGTAGTATATCAGCTCGCTCGATGTCATTGTGCCTGTAGCGTCGTAAAGCCGCACATTCTTGACGAAGCGAGCTTTGGTGGAATCGAAGAGGTACTCGCCCGACTCAGCCTTAAGAAAAACCTTTTTATCGTCGAGCTCAACCGGGGTTGAAGCCCAGGCTTTTTTCAGATTGCCGTTGTAGAAACCACGGTCGGTTTTAATGGTTAAAGTGTCCTGGGTGATAACGACACTTCCGATCAGTTCAGCCTCGTTACGGTCGATGAAGTGAACTGCCGAGTCGCATGTTATCCGTACATTCAGGTGGGTGATCACCACATCGCCGCCGAAGCCGCGGATCTTTTGGGTGTCGTCTTCCTTCCCTGTCATCCTCTCACCCGTGATCACGATCTTTGAGCCCCCCTGGCCAAAAAGGGCGGAGAGGAACAGCAGAGAAAACAGAAGTATCGCGAGCATTCTATTCATTCTTCAGCCCGTTTCCTTCTGTGATGAGAGTTACTTTGAAGACAGTGTAATTGCGGAGGGACTGATCCGACTCAAAGCCGTACCCCTCGATCTCTTCGGTGGGGGTTTTTATTTTCACGAACTCATCGGTCCATATTTTTTTGTCGCTGTTTCGCCACATCAGTTTCTCAGTTGTCAGCACCATACCGCTATCGCTTTTTACCACTACATTTTCGTAGATGTGGATATCCTTGGTAACATCGTCAACTTTTCCGTGCTCACCGGTTAAAACAGCCTCCACTTTCCCTTTTGGGTTGTAAAAATCAACTTTTACCTTTTTCTCAAGTAGTGTGTAAC
>JAEYUD010000054.1 GCA_023433685.1 Bacteroidota bacterium | reverse complement strand
TGATCATCAAACGCGTCGTAAATGATCTCCCGGGGGCCCAATATTATGGTATCATTAGATGCCGGGGAATAAACCGTGATCTGAGGAGGGATAGAATCACTTCCACCAACTGGTTCGATGCAGGATGTAAGGAAAAGCGGAAGTGTAAGAAAGATCGCGTATAAACCAATCTTGTTCATCATTATTAAAGGCCGTTATTTAATTCTTGTAGTCTATGTAGTAAATTCTTGATTCTGACTCTTTCAGATTTTTTATCTTGAGAGTAAGTTTTCGTGTATCCCTGTCAACAGCGATATCCGGTAATGGAGTATTAATGATCTCGGTTGAAAGTTTGTAGGTCTTCGGCATTAAAGTGAAGTCAACCGGGATCAGCACTTCTTTCAGAGTTGTATTGCCAACATTTGAAATTGCTATAACCATCCGGCTGTTGCCTCTGGCTTCAACCCTGAGCTCAACTTTATTTTTGTTTGTCCACCAATTGTAAAGCACAGGCATGCTGGTGATCCAGACATCTTTTTCCTTGAGATATTTTATCACGTCTTTCACAACTGAAACATATTCCGGTTTAAGCTGGAGATTTGTGTGAAGTTTGAGCACATACAACCCACCTTCAAATATAAGGCGGTCAACATCCTCCAGGTATGTATAGAGTTGGAAGTCGTGTTCAACCAATCCGTAATCACCAATTATTGCTTTATCATCCCTGACGGTTTTAGTGATCGTTAAGATGGCTTCCTCACCTTTTACAACATATTTCGGAACCGATCTGTCTGTGAGTGAGTCGGTTATTATGTATTTCACGCCAGTTGCAGCCGCTGCCATCAGAGAATTGTCATTGAACAAGCCATGAGCCGGAGCTATGCCCTTAATATTGGCATTGGTGCCGGTCTTGAAAGTGCTTATCGCGCCTTTAAAGTTTGCTTCCTGCACCTCAAGCTTGTTCAGCTTGTTAACCGTGTCATTAACAGACTGCATAAAACCTATATCAACAATTCCAACTATATCTCCATAGCCGGTCAAACTCTTGAAAAGAGCCGAATTTTGGGAGATACCCCCACCATCTACAAGGAAAGTGGCCTTTACCCCCTCTTGAGAAAGAACAGGTAGAAGATTTTTAATGTTTTCCGGTTCCTCACCTACGGATGCAAGAATTATCGCGGCGGCTTTCTTGTTACCGGGCCAATCAACCATATAAGCACTTGGTTTGTTAGCCAACCAGTATAATGAGTTTCTGATCAGTTTGTCAAGAACCAGGTAATCTTCTCTTTGGCCCACAACGGTTATAATATCGAACCCGAACCAAACAAATCTTCCCTTGCCATAGGTTCCGTAGCAGAGACCCGAAGTGTTAAGAACCTCTTCTTTAACAAGACCGGAATCGATGGTGAAATCGTACCAAAAACTCAGTTGTTGCGTTCGGGGGTCGAGCACCCTGGTGGCAACCATGTTGTCCCAGGTTGCTATTTTCAATCGATAACCCGTGGGCACGTCAAAGGTCACAGGAGATGCACCTTTTAAAGTCAGAAGCCGGGGTGAAGGCACTTTTGGAATCTCTTTGGTAAAGATTGTACCATAAACTTCTTTGAAATACTCCCAACCTCTCCATTTTCCGTCTGCAGAAAAGCTTGCTGTGGCACCAGTGGCAAGAATATTTCCTCCCTTGTCAAGGTACTCCTTTATTGTGAGTATCTCCCTGTCACTCATCGATTTCGTGCTCGGCATTACGAATATCTGAAAATTCTCAGGAGTAAGCAGTCCCTTGTCAATATCATCCTCAGTGATCACTTGTACTGCAAATTTATTCCCTGAAACGTACCTCTCCCAAGCGGTTACGTTATCTTTTACCCAGGTCGAACCTTTTGGCAGATAGTTCTCTGTGGATTTCGATTGAAATATCGCGACCTTAACCTGATCAGATCCAAAAATCTTGGTGAAAGCATCAATACTGAAACCGTCGGACGCAAAGGCGTATGATCCAAAAACACCCTGAAGGATGTAGTTATAGATAAACACCGATGTAACAAGCATCAGGCCACCCGCGATCATGATCAGCGTGAAAGTAAAAAAGAAATTTCTCTTCTTTAACGCCACTTAAGATTCCCGCCTTGTCTTACTTGCTGCTGAGGTGCCTGCTGTTGCTGCTGCTCCTGAGCACCTTCTGAAGTTACCTTCACAAACTTTTTAGCATTGGTTGATACCGCTGAGATCGGGGCTTCACGCCTTGGCGCAACGTATGGCTGCGCGGGAGGTGGTGCCTCCGTTCCAAGATTTCCGGTTACCCTGCTCGGAGCTCCTGTCGAACGGTAGTTGGGAGCATGAGTTGTGTCAAAAGCTGTACCGGTTCTACGGCTCGATTCGGCAGTGGCACGTGTAGCAGATGTCTGCTCGGATGCCAACTCCGGAGTTACGAGCTCTGCCTGTATGGTCGCGGGCGGAACTGCTTTTGCTCTTACACCCTGGGCTTCTCTAACCTTGTACAGGATATAGGCACCAATAGCCAGAAAGAAAGTACTGATCGTTGCGACCAGGATGATTGTTGCCAGAATAGGTATTAGTTCCATAAAAAATCCTTATTTAATTACTTGCCGGTTCCGATTCGTTCGAGTTTGCCCCAGTTCATATCAAGACCGAGAAACTCTTCAATAGTAGACATCATTTTACAAATATCAATTGCGAAAACGAAGAACATCCTGTATATCAATGAGTAAGGCACAAGTCTCAATTCTTCATCTTCAACCGCCACACAATATAGAGCGGTTACAGTATCAAGCAATGCCAAAAACACCCACCAGAAGAAGATCAGACTGGTATAACCATAGAACAATGAAACCACAATGAAGAAGAAGTTCGCCACTATGTTCATTGTTGGCCAGATCAGCGCTTCATAGAACATTGTCCACAGAATGAACGTGTCACCAAAGTTGATGGTTGGGTTATAAAGCAGATTCTTGTGCTTTCTGATCGCCTGAAGGATTCCCCTTGTCCAGCGATACCGCTGTTTAAGAAGCTGCTGCAATTTAACAGGAGCCTCGGTCCAGGCGATTGAAGTAGGCTCATAGTAAACCTTCCAACCCTTTGAAAGTATCTTAAGGGTAAGATCCGCGTCTTCCGCGAAAGTGTCGCTGGAGTAATAGCCAACTTCTTCTATCGCTTTTTTCCTGAAAAGACCAATGGGTCCGGGGATAATATTCACTAATTTCAGAAATGATTGCGCGGCCCGTGCCATGTTCAACCCCTCGATATACTCGAGTGCCTGAAGATCAGCGTAGAATTTGCCCCTGTTCAGAACCTTCACGTTACCGGCAACCGCACCGATCCTGGGATCAATGAAGTGGCGGGCACCATTTCTGATGGTTTCAGGTGACAATTGGCTGTCACCGTCCATACATAAAACTATCTCGGATTTTGAGTAACTTATACCCGCGTTTAACGCTCTTGCTTTACCGCCGTTTGGCTTGCTTATGAGGGAGACTTTCACCTTGCCATACATCCCCTGCTGAAACCCGACAAGCGTTTTTGCCACATCGTATGTGTTGTCGGTCGAACCGTCGTTAACAATAATAATTTCGTAATTTGAGTAATCTAGTTCAAGAAGCGACATTACGGCATCTTTGAGTAGGATACCCTCGTTATATACAGGAACAAGAACAGACACAAATGGTTGAAAATCGGGTCGCTTTGTAAACGTGTAATTATTCAGCCAAAGATACGCCATCCCCAGAAGCGCGAAGTATCTGATCAGGAGGATCAGAAGGAACAGAAGAAGCGAGATCATTGTAGCATACTCGAAAAGGGCGGAGTATGAAAGCACCGTAAGGGGCATGGTGGTAATGATAATAATTATCAGGAACACCGAAGCGATACCGTTAATGATCATTCTTCGCAGTATCTGCGCTTTTTTATTCTCACCGTGGGCTTCGGTAGCCTCGGTGTTTTTAACGGTAATCTTTGTTGATCGTATCTTGTTCTGTGACATTCGTTCGCAGTTCCTTTATATTAAAGCATCCAGAAAACAGAGGCACTTACAGCTCTCGAACTGTAGCCGGTAGTCTCTCTTGTGGTGCTTCCCATTTGTCCTCTCAGATTTATTCTGAGGTTTTCCAGAGGGTTGTACGACCCCTGGATATAAAATTCTCTAAGCCAGTAAGCGCTTTCGGGTATGTAACCTATCCTGCCACCACCACTGAGGTCAAACTGGTCGTCTTTGTAGAAGTTCCAGTCGGCAAATAATGAGTGAGAAAGGAAACTCTGTGGTGAATAGTAGTAAATCGATTTTCTCGCGTAAACGGTCGAGTAAAACTCGTATCCCGCTAAAAGCTCCGGATAAAAATACTTCCCAATTCTGATCTCGGTGTTGGCTCCACGGTTGCCATCACTGATCATAAGGTACTGATATGACCCTGACACTCTGTACTTTGAAGGGAGAATGTACCAGCCTTCCCCTTTTATCATTTCAGCTCTTAATCTGTCTTTAATGGCACCGAACGGATAAACAAGTAAAGCTGAATAGAGCATTGTCGCGGCTTCCTGCTGGAGGTATGTAACCTGTGCGTAATACTCTTTCTCTTTGGTAACACGCACGAATGCCTCATATAGTGGATAAGTCTTCTTGGGTGACATAAAAGCCTGCTCACCATACGAAGCGGCAAGAGTTAGAAAACTTAAAGGCCTGATGAATAAAGTACCTTTCCAGGTATTCAGATCAGAACTTATACCTTTCCCTTGCAGTTTACCTATACTCCCCATAAATC
>JAEYUD010000264.1 GCA_023433685.1 Bacteroidota bacterium | reverse complement strand
TTCCAAGGGGGGTGCCCAGGAGCTTTTCGGTATTAAACCCGATCTTACAACATTTGGCAAGATCATCGGTGGCGGACTTCCGGTTGGAGCTTTCGGCGGGAAACGCGAGATAATGGAAAAACTCGCGCCACTCGGTCCTGTGTATCAGGCAGGCACACTCAGCGGAAATCCATTGGCAATGGCAGCCGGTTACGCTGCACTTCACCACATCCAGGAGCATCCTGAAATTTATCAGGAACTCGAGGATAAAACCGACCGGCTTGAAGAAGGATTCAGAGAGAATCACGCTAAATTTGAGAGATCGTTCAGGATAAACCGTGTCGGTTCGATGATCTCACTCTTTTTTACGGAAGAACCCGTTTATGATTTCGATTCGGCTTTCAAGTCTGATACAGCGCTATTCGGAAAGTTCTTCCATGGCATGCTGAAACGGGGGATATACATTCCACCGGCACAGTTTGAGGCGTGGTTCCTTAGTACCGCTTTAAGCAATGAGGAGATCGATCTAACGATCCAGGCTCATTACGAGACGTTGCAGGAGATTCTTTAGATATCTGAAAGGGGTGGCAACGTTGCCGCCCCTTTTTCGTATTTTCTCAATAGAAGGGGTTCAGTATTCTCTTTGCCCTGAGGAGATGGTAAACGGCGAGCGGCAGATAAATTAACACAAACGCCGCGATGGTAAGCGCGAGACCGAAAATCAAAATTCCGTGAAGTTTCCCCATAAAAGCAGTTACTGGAGTGGCGATCACAAGCGCTTTTCCGGTGAATGCCATGGCGAGATTGAAAATAAAGACAAGTGCCACGATCAACCCAAAACCGGGGAGGGCGTTTTTAAGATCGGTATTGCTGGGAGCCATGTGGGTGGAAATTGAAGCCATCACGTAAACCAACAGTACGGTGGTAAGGTTCGGCTTCGAGAAAGAAGCCTGAATGGCGATCAGGTTTTGTTTGATTCCGGAATAGACTTCAGTGAAAACAGTGCCAATAGAGGCATTGATGTTGTTTATATCAATTCCTGACTTCACGGGAGCGGCAGCATGTCCCTTAAAGAAAGTATCGAACAGGAGGAAGAGCACCGCGCTGCCGGTAAGAAGCGGGGCGATGCCTATGAAGAAATTACCGATGCTCTGATAAAGGCTTTTGGTATTGTAACTGTGGTGAACGTACCCGAGCACGCCTGAGCTTTTATCAGGTTTGAATAGCGCCACTTCGTTAACCTTGTGTCGAAAGATCAGGCAGAAGATCACGTGCCCCAGCTCATGCACGGGAGTTCCGATCCAGGCGGTCAGATAGAGGCCGTTCCAGCCGGTGGTTTTGCTGAATGAGATGCAGATCATCCGCTGGAGGAGAAAAAGCAACAGGGTTATAACCCCGGTCAGTCCAAAGAGGAGAAGAAGGTGGATCAGCGTGTTCTTTGACGCGCCAAGAAATATATCTATCATTGGTTACCGGACAAAAATTATTTTTACTGATCAAATATAAATAAAGCAGCCTCACAGATGTTGATAAAGAAAGAAGAGAGAGCAAAAGAAGTCGTAAAAAGATTGAAGGAGATTTATCCTGATGCTGAATGCGCGCTGAATTTTAATTCACCATTTGAGCTTTTGATAGCCACCATACTTTCGGCGCAGTGCACGGATGCCCGGGTGAATATTGTAACCGCTGAACTGTTTAAAAAATACACTTCACCTGCTTCATTTGCCGGTTCATCCCTCGAAGAGATTGAAAAAGATATCTTTTCAACCGGATTTTACCGTCAGAAAGCAAAAAACATAAAGAATTGCTGCCGGATATTAGTTGATGATCATGGTGGAGAGGTCCCCTCTGATTTTGATATTCTGAAAGAACTTCCCGGGGTGGGGAGGAAGACCGCTTCTGTTGTCGTTGGTAATGCTTACGGGCAGCCGGCAATAGCAGTTGACACTCACGTAAAACGGCTCTCGAACCTGCTCGGTCTGGTACAAACACAGGATCCGGACAAAATAGAAGCCGGGCTGAAAGAGCTCATCGATCCCGGTGACTGGGTTGTATTATCGCATCAGCTTGCCACTCATGGAAGGAGCGTTTGCTTTGCCCGCAAGCCGGAATGTTTCAGATGCGTGCTTAGTGATATTTGTCCCGGAGCGAAGGTTTGATACCTTGTTTACAGCGTATTTGAACGGGGAAAAGTGAATAATGGACTGAAAATTGTATTATTTTAATTCAGGATTTTAGTTATCTTGATCAATCAAAGAAATATTTGTTTCACACTTCCACAGCCTGAAAGCAAAGGCAACATATCCGGAGCCCAGATACGAGATTTTTCTACCAATTTTGAATAATTTGTAAGCAAACCATTTTTCGGCAAGCATGCTAAAGAAGATCTCGTTATTATTATTGGCTCTGGCTCTCCAGGTTTTTCCACAGAGCGAAATAAAGATCATTCAATCGTCGGCTAACAGTCTGACAATTGAGTATGCACCGTCATATAGTGACACGGGATATGTCACGATTGACGGGAGGCAATACCGGAAAACCGTCTTTTCAGGTTCCACGCGTAACCCTTCAGCAACAGCGGGCGCTCCTGACGCGAGATCGCGCCACCTGGTTCTTGGTGTCCCGTATGAGAACGGAGTTACGGCAGAAGTGCTTGCCACATCGTATAAATACATTCCCGGTGAGCTTCCAACTGTTCCTGAGGTACGCCCTGGTGTAGAGAGGGATGTAGAGTACATCTACAATCGCCGGAAC
Source organism: Bacteroidota bacterium (assembly GCA_023433685.1). Classification (GTDB taxonomy): domain Bacteria; phylum Bacteroidota; class Ignavibacteria; order Ignavibacteriales; family Ignavibacteriaceae; genus UTCHB3. The sequence continues at coordinate 4,927 of JAEYUD010000264.1, read as the reverse complement.
GACGTGAGTATTAACAACGAGCCCCTGATCTTCGGTGAAGGCGGGATGGTGAGGGGGCTGAACGTTCAGGATGTCTACCTCGGAGCGGTTACTCAGGATGGCGGAAACATAAAGCTTTTATCCCGGATAACCGTAAGATTCTCATTCGGAAACACACCGGGCAATTCCGGTTCTGATGATGAATTCCTTCGTGAAATGGTATTCAATTACGACATGGCGCGGAAGTGGATAAACAGGAAGCCGGTAACTCTTAAAAAAGGCTCTGTTGTTGGTCAGACCGTTCTCTCTTCGGGGAAGTGGTTCCGGTTTGAGGCACCTGAAGAAGGATTTTACAAGATCAAGTACGATCAGCTGAGCTCATTCGGAATTAATCCTGCGACCGTTGACCCCAGAACCATAAAGATATACAACAATGGCGGTTACGTTCTTTCAGAGAACATTACGGTAGCGCGTCCCGAAGACCTTCAGGAGCTCGCCATAACTGTTACCGGTCAGGATGACGGAAGGTTTGATCAGGGAGACGAAGTAATATTTTACGGGCGGGGCATAGGATTCTGGTATTATGACTCACTCGCGAGAGTTGTTAAGCGCAATCAGAATCCTTACACCGCGAAGAACTATTTCTGGATCACCTCAGGCGGTACAAACGGAAAGAGGATCGGGAGCAAAAGTTCAGTTGCCGACAACACTTCTAAAATTGTTGAAACAAGCGATGCATACGATTTTTGGGATGAAGACAAGATAAACCTCGGACAAACCGGAAGATATTTCGTGGGAGATGAATTCTCGCAGAACACCAAAACGAGGGTTTATCAGAAGAAAGTGGAAGGGATCATACCCGGAACTCCCACCTATTATTCTTACTGGTTTGTTAACAGGTCGAGCGAGTCGGTCGGGTTGACTGTTGAGGAGAACGGGAATGTTGTAAGAAGCTCCACGATCTCCGGAAACGGCTCAGATCCATATTCAGTAGGGAGGCTTGACAGCACAACAGGCAGGCCCCACTTCGGCACATACCCTGACGAAAGATCGGTTCTTAGGTTCACTTTCGGCGCCGGTAACAGTACTTCATACGGCTATCTTGATTTTTATGAGATCGGCTGGACAAGGTATCTTAAGGCATATAATGACGTATTGCTTTTTTATTCACCCAAGATGCGTGGAACAACCGGACCTGATTCGTTGTATGAATACCATCTGAGTAATTTTTCCAATACTGATATTACGGTCTACGACATTACCGACCACTCAAACGTAAGGAAAATTACCAACCCCCTGATGCAAAGCGGGAGTGAATTCCGTTTCAGGTCATGGGAAAGGCCCGGCGCAATCAGCAGATACTACGCGATATGCGGGCAACAGTACAAAACCCCGGTGAACGCGGTTGAAATGCCGAATCAGAATATTCGTGGCGATCTTTCAGGCGCGGAGATAATAGTTTTAACTTCAAATGACCTTGTAGAGTCAGCCAACAGGTACAAACTGTACAGGGAGACACATCCCACAGACCCGATTTCCGCGAAGGTGTTTACCATCGAAGCGATAATGAACGAGTTTAACGCCGGTTCACTTGACCCAAGCGCGATAAGGGATTTTGTAAAGTATGCTTACGATAACTGGCAGATAGCGCCTAAATACGTTTTTATACTCGGTGACGGTGATTACGATTACAAGAATATCGAGGGGAAAGGGAACAACAAGGTTCCGACTTACCAGACCCGGGATTTTCTTTATGAGATCAATTCGTTCTCGACAGATGATTTTTATGTATGGGTTTCAGGTAATGACCGCCGGATCGATCTCGGTCTTGGCAGAATTGCAGCCCAGAACGCGAAACAGGCGAATGATTACCTTGACAAGGTAGCGGCTTACGAGAGAAGCACAGATAAAAGTTCGTGGAAGAACCTGATCACGCTCGTGGCTGATGATCACCTTACCTCAACGGGTATCGATCTTGCCGCCAATACGATGCAGTCGGAACGCCTCTCGCAAAGCAGGATACCTCCGGAGTATGAACAGAAGAAGATTTATCTGATAAATTATCCGACCGTCCAGACGAGTCTTGGCAGAAGGAAACCGGAGGTTAACGCGGCAATTATAAACGCGATAAATGAGGGAACCGTTCTGATGAATTACATCGGGCACGGGAGTCCTGAACTGTGGGCACATGAGCAGGTGTTCGTGAGAAGTTCCACAATTCCGCAGCTTAAGAACAGCCGTTACTTCTTCCTGACCGCTGCCACTTGCGATTTTGGATATTACGACAGAACTGACGCACAGAGCGCCACTGAAGACCTTTTATTCCTTCCGGGTGCAGGCGCCATTGGTGTCTATACGGCAGTAAGACCGGTTTATTCGGAGCAGAACACCATTCTTAACGATTCACTCTATCATCAGATGCTGAAGTGGGGCAGGGACTATGAAAACCTGCCAAAAAGAATGGGGATGGCTTATCTGCTCACCAAGGTTAACTTCCTGACAGAGAATGACCAGAAGTTTCAGCTTTTTAGCGATCCCGCCATCAGGCTCGCCCTTCCGCAGTATAACGGGAAGATCGACTCGATAAACGGGAACGACCCCGGTGTTACGGTGGTACCGATAAAAGCACTTAACAGCCTGAAAATAGCAGGTTCAGTACGTAAGGCTGACGGGACATTCTGGAGTGATTTCAACGGTGAGGGGCTGCTCACGGTGTATGATGCCGAGACCACGCTGCCACTTCCTGAGATCAGTCCTTCAGCCGCTATGAAGGTTCCAGGAGGTTTGATCTTCAGAGGCGGGGTATCAGTGGTAAACGGCAGGTTTAATGCCGATTTCGTTGTACCGAAAGATATTTCTTATGACAATCAGAAGGGGAAACTCGTTTTCTACTTCTTCAATAGTGAAAAAGACGGTATAAGCTTTACAAACAACATCACCATCGGCGGAGTTGATCAGTCGGTTATAAACGACGGCAAGGGTCCCGCGATGGAGATAACATTTGATGACGCGCGTTACGAGAATGCTTACTTAGTTAATCCGAACACCACCCTTGTGGTCTCACTCCGTGACGAAACAGGCTTGAATACCACAGGATTGGGAGTCGGACATAAAATAGAAGCCATACTGAACGGAAACGAGCAGAATCCAATAGACCTTACAAGCTACTTTACAGGAGATCTTAACTCCGGAGGGAAGAGCGGCAAGGTTAATTACAGATTTTCAAACCTTGCATCGGGTATATATACCATCCGGGTGAAAGGTTGGGATGTATTTAATAATTCATCAACTGTTGAGTCGGAGTTCAAGGTTGTGTCGGGCGGCGGAATAGCCGTTGAGTATGTGATGAACTATCCTAATCCATTCACATCCAACACATTCTTCACATTCCAGCACAACATGGCAGGACCGGTTGATGCCCGTATATTGATCTACACGATCGCCGGAAGGAAGATCAAGGAGATCGATTCGAAGTGGATCAATGACAGATTCGTGCGTGTTGAATGGGATGGCAGGGATGATGACGGCGACCTGGCTGCAAACGGGACGTATCTCTACAAGTTGATAGTAAAACCGTCTGATGGCGGCGAAACCAGATCTGTTCTGGGCAAATTAAGCATTATTAGATAAGTTTTGAATAAAAATTCTTTCATGGAGGTTAATTAATGAACAAGTTCAAAATCGCGTTCCTTGGGTTGATAGCAATCTTTGGTTTCAGTAGAACCATTCAGGCTCAGGGAGAAGCGGCCGTACCGTTCCTTTTGATCGCACCGGATTCAAGAGGTGGTGGTATCGGTGAATCAGGCGCGGGTCTCGCCGACAATTCATCGGCAGTATTCTGGAATCCCGCTGGTATAGCGTTCCTGACGGGACAGGAATTCAGTTTCACGCACTCGAACTGGCTGCCACAGTTCAAACTCGATCTTTTCTACGATTATGCCACTTACAGAAACTACATTGATGATATCAATGGAAGTGTGACGGCAAGTATCACTTACATGAACTATGGCGAGTTCGTCAGAACCGGTCCGGATTCACCGGATCCGCTCGGAACCTTCAGGTCGTTCGATATGGCGGCCACTGTAGGTTACGCCACCAAGCTTTCAACTGACTGGGGCTTTGGTGTGAACCTTAGACTCATTCACAGCCGTCTTTCTGATCAGCCGACAGGCCAGGAGCAGGGAACAGGTACAGCCACTTCCGTGAGTTTTGACCTTGGTTTCATGTGGAGACCAACCTCACTCGTGCTTCCGTTTGTTGATTATGATCTCGGAAACAAATTCTCTATCGGTCTTAATCTGAGCAACCTCGGTCCCAAGATATCATACATCGACCGCGCGCAGGCTGACCCGATTCCGACCCAGTTCAGACTCGGTTTTGCTTACAGGATACTCTCCGATGAGTACAACAGTCTTACTTACACCCTCGATTTCGCGAAACTCCTCGTGAGAAGATACCCTGACGGAACCAGCGATGAGTTCTACAAAGCGGTTTTCACTGCCTGGGGTGACAAGAATATCGGTGAAGAGCTCGCTGACATCGTTACTTCGATGGGTCTCGAATACTGGTATGGTACACCAGGTGACTTCCTTTTCGCTCTCCGTGGCGGTTTCTTCTATGAAGATCCCAACTACGGTAACAGAAAGTTCATCACCCTTGGTGCCGGTATCAGATACGACATTTATGGATTTGACTTCAGTTACATCTCCACCTCTGTCTTCAAAGACGGTGAGAACCATCCTCTTAGCGATACCCTCCGTTTCACCATCCTCGTTGGATGGGGCGGTCTTCCAGAAAAACATCTGGGGCTTCCGAGAGGGCTGTAGGGGTGTTTTGGAGTGTTTAGTGTAGAGTGTTTAGTGTAGAGTGTTTAGTGTAGTCCGCCGCGGCGGAGTGGAGGAGTTAGTGTAGAGTGTAGAGTGTGGAGTGTGGAGGAGTTAGTGTAGAG
>JAEYUD010000179.1 GCA_023433685.1 Bacteroidota bacterium | reverse complement strand
GTTCATAAGTTCTCAATGCGCCGCGGCGCACTCAAGTTCACCCATGCTCTCTGACAAAATAAAAAGAATTGATACGCTCCTGCGGGAGTATTACGGAATCCCGAAGCGGAGTGAAGTGCCGCAAGACCCGCTTGATGTGCTTATTGGCACTATTCTGACGCAAAACACAAATGATAATAATTCGTGGAAGGCGTACAATAACCTGCGTGCCACCTACAGGTCGTGGGAGGAAGTGCGTCTCGCCTCCACTCCGGAATTGATGGAAGTAATTAAAATTGCGGGACTGCCAAAACAAAAGGCGGAAGCAATTAAAGGTGTGCTTGACGATCTGTATGAACGAAAGGGGAGGCTTGATCTTGATCATGCCCGGGAAATGGGGGATGAGTATCTGTTCAAAGAGCTCACTTCTTACAAAGGGGTGGGTCTTAAAACCGCTTCATGCGTGCTTCTCTTTTCACTTCACAGGAATATTTGTCCCGTAGATACGCATGTGAACCGGACGGCAGGCAGACTCGGTCTTACTGAATCAAATCAACCTGAAAAGACCTTCTTCACTCTTCTGGGTAATATACCTGAGGGACTTGCCCACAGCTTCCACAGCAATCTGATCCTTTTAGGGCGGGAATTCTGCAGGCCCACCGCGCCCGACTGCCCGCATTGCCCCCTCTTCACAATCTGTGACTACAGCGAAAAGAATATGCACGACGGCGGAAAGAAATACCCTTTTTCAGGATTTCTACTGATCGATAAACTTTGAAGTAAACTGAACTTCCTGGTTTTTATCCGGTGAGAATCAACATTCAGCACCGGATGGTTTATCTGATGCTGAATGTTGAATAAATTGTCGGGTATTTAAAAATGTGGAAAGAGTACGGGCAGGGATATCACTCGTAATAGTAAAGATAGTTAACGGTTTCGTCCGGGAGCCCCGTCATTTTAATAAGCGTGGTTTTCTTCTCAGGGAAGCCTTGGGCATTGATGGTGTAAGTTTCAAAGGATTCCGCGGCATCACCGGTATTTGATGACTTCATCAGGTTTCCGTTTTTATCATAAGTGTTTACGGTAACAATTTTTATATTCCCTGATTCTTTTACAACTTCAGAGAGGTTGCCCCGGGAGTCGTATGAATAACTTACTTTCAGATCACCTGAAATATAACTCTTGATCCTACCTTGTGAATCGAAAAGGTATTTGCCAAGCTCATCAAACATACCACTTTCAGGTGACGGGAAGTGTTTCGCGGTTATTTCAGTTGGTTTACCATTTGAACCATAAACGTACAGCCATTGAAGTGTGGCACCACCAACTTCTTCAATACCATCAAACCGTGCGACATAACTTAATTTTCCTTCATCGTATGTGAAGCTATACACAAATTTTGTGGCATTATTAAAATTGTCGCTCCAACTCATGGTTATCTCTTGGAGGTCACCCGATTCGCCGTACTTAAACTCATATTCCGATGCTTTTTCATCGGTCTGCAATTTCTGCGCGGCAAATGTGAGTTTTCCGTTCTGATCATATACGAAAGTTGAGAAATAACCTGGTAAATCACCATCCTTCACGTCGAAACCAGGGGTATCGATATAATCTATTTCCCGGGAAATGCCGGCTTTTGCAATTTTTTTCTGCCATTCGGGTGTAAGCTTCTCATGAAAAGGAATAAAATCCTGCGCGAGTACACCCGCGACCATTAACACCGCAATAATAATTGATCTCATCGGCTATTCCATCTGAAAGTTGTAAAAATACTCGGTTAGGGTAAGGCTTGGAGTATCCCCGCTGATACTGAATGATTCCTTTTTATATTTGAGTTTGCCTTCAAAGTCGTACTCATACAATGTTGAACCCTTTGTCATTAATCCTGACGATCTCTCTTCGATCAAATTTCCCGATTTGTCGTATAAGTACTCCAGGGTATAGCCGTCATTTCCTTCAAGCGATTCAACAGTTCTTATCTTTCTTCCCGCGGCATCATATTCATGTTCGGCGGTTCTTACTGCCGATTCTTCTTTGATTAATTTACCGTTGGCATAGAAATAATCAGTCTGCGGCATTGCTTCGCCATAAATATTAAATTTTGTTCTGTCGCTCACTTTTTTGATAGTTCCATCCTGATTATACTCATACTCATAGTACCCCAGGTCTTCCCGTTTGTTACCGGTAAGTGAATATATCTTTATTTTTGAAAAGCGACCCGCGTTGTCGTACGACACTTCCCTTATCGTCTTGCTTCCTTTTCCTTCAGCATACACGTTCACAAGATCGTATGATACAACAGTTTTAAGAACGAATTTCTGGTCGTAAACAAAACTGTCGATCGAAACAACCTGCATTTGCGGTGCTTTGTATGTGGCTTTCAGGAGATTTCCATTGCCGTCAAACTCAAAAAAGCTTTCACCCACTGGATCGCCGGGGGTATCGAACGATTTGAGGCAGTTGGCCTGCGTCTCCCATATCGTAAATATCGTGTGATCAATCAGGTATTTCTTGAATTCCGGCGTCTGCTTCTCCATACAAGGAAGCATTGTCTGAGCGTTCATTGAAATAAATGAGATGATGAAAAAGAGGATGAGTTTCTTCATGTTATACGTTACTCTTCTATTTATTGAATAAATTTATTATTGAATATTTTGCACTGCAATTATACGAAAGAAGAAGTGAATTTTGTTCCCTGAATTGAGTTTCCGGGGTAGTCAATGTTGATTTTGCCTTATTGGATATCGTTTGTATGTTTAAACTTCGAGTTAGAATAAATTTTCAAGGAAATTGAGATGCGTTTTTGTTTAAATATAGATCATTTTGCTACAATTCGTAACGCCCGTGGCGGTGTTGAGCCTGACCCTGTTCTTGCCGCGTTAATAGCGGAGCAAGCCGGAGCTGACGGGATAGTTGTGCACCTCCGTGAAGACAGGCGGCACATCAAAGACAAGGATGTTCACATCCTCAGGCAGGTTATTAAAACCAAGCTCGATCTTGAGATGGCAGCGAACGAGGAAATAATTAAAATAGCCTGCGAAGTGAAACCGGAGATGGCGACACTCGTTCCGGAAAAAAGACAGGAGCTCACTACCGAAGGGGGCCTCGATGTGATAGCCAACCTCGAGAAAATCAAGGAGACGAATAAACGTCTTCATGATGCCGGTATAAAGGTTTCACTCTTCATTGAGCCTCTTAACAGCCAGATAGATGCCTCTCTTGAAACGGGCGCGGATATGATCGAGATCCACACCGGGGTTTATGCTGAAGCCAAAACCGATGAAAAAATATCCGAAGAACTCGACAGGATCGAGGCTGCCGCTCTCTACGCGCATAATAACGGTTTGATCGTGAACGCGGGTCATGGACTTGACTACCATAATATCAAACTTTTCCGCTCGATCCACACGATTGATGAGGTCAGTATCGGTCACGCGGTGGTGGCTCGCGCCATGTTCGTGGGGATAAATCAGGCTGTCAGAGAGATGATCGGACTGTTAGAGGTTAGAGGTTAGAGGTTATCGGGCAGAGGTTAGAGGTTGGAGGTGAATTCCTTCAGCTTGAAAATGTCCCGGCGGGGTGAGCGGGTGGCATTACAACTTTTTAAAACCTGAAATAGAATGAAAACTTTAATTATTTATTTGTTATTGGCAGCCGGTGTGATGGCACAGATACCGAACATTCGGGTATCGGCGGCGAACACATCGAGTCCGAATGAGACATCAATTGCCTTAAATCCTTTGAATCCTGATGTTGTCACAGTTGGTTCGAACATCAGCTATTTTTACAAATCGACCAACCGGGGAGCAACCTGGACTCAAAAGAGCATGACCTCTTCCCTTGGTGTTTGGGGCGATCCATGTCTGATCTATGATCACCGCGGTTACCTTTATTATGGTCACCTGTCTAACCCCACCAGCGGTTACTGGATCGATAGAATAGTTGTTCAACGCTCTACAGATAACGGCACATCCTGGAACGATGGCGCGGGTGTCGGTCTTACACCTCCAAAAGAGCAGGACAAGGAATGGCTCGCCGCTGACTACCATAGTCAACTATACAAAGGCAACCTGTACATGGCATGGACGGAGTTCGACAATTATGGAAGTGGTGCTTCCTCCGACAGTTCACGGATCCTTTTCAGCAGAAGTACAGACGCCGGTATCACATGGATGACCCCGGTAAAGATCAGCGATAAAAGCGGTGACTGCATTGATGAAGACAATACTGTAGAAGGAGCTGTTCCGGCGGTGGGACCAAACGGTGAGGTGTATGTAGCCTGGGTGGGACCTTACGGCTTGCTTTTCGACAAGTCACTCGATGGTGGGCAAACGTTTGGAACCGATAAATTTGTCTCCAATATTCCCGGCGGATGGGATTTTGCTATCCCGGGAATTTACAGGTGCAATGGTTTACCGGTGACAGTTTGCGACACTTCCCGGGGGCTTTACCGTGGAAATATCTATATTAACTGGTCTGACCAGAGAAGCGGTTCAGGTAACACCGATGTCTTCATCGCCAGATCAACCGACGGTGGGGAGACATGGAGCCAGCCGATTCAAGTAAACGATGACAATACCAGCCTGCATCAATTCTTCAACTGGTTGGCGATTGATCAGGCGACCGGCGTTTTATATTGTGTGTTTTACGACAGGCGGGCTACCACTCTGAACAACACTGATGTTTACATAGCCAAGTCGGCCGACGGCGGATTAACCTGGCAGAACTTCAAAATAAGCGAGACAAGTTTTAATCCTTCCTCCTCTGTTTTCTTTGGCGATTACTCCGGAATTACCGCGTATCAGGGGAGGGTTTATCCCGTTTGGACCCGTGCCGACAACACATCCCTCACAGTTTGGACGGCACCATTCTTTGATTCATCAGCCGTGGTACCGGTTGAGCTTACCGGTTTTTCTGCCACTGTTGAAGAGAAAACTGTTTTTCTGAATTGGCAAACAGGTACTGAAGTTAATAACCACGGTTTCGAGATTGAAAGAGCCAAACTCACCGCGCCATCCGAAAAAACGGTCATCTGGACAACCGTAGGATTCGTGCAGGGGAAGGGAACTTCACTTTCTCCGGTACGCTACTATTTTGAAGACAAAAGGGATGAGGCTGGATACTTCAAATACCGGCTAAAACAGGTTGATCTGAACGGCAGTTTCACTTACTCAAATGAAGTTACAGTCGATCTTTCACACCCTGCCGGATATGAACTTTTCCAGAACTACCCGAATCCGTTCTCCGGTGGCAGTTCAACTGTGGTATCGTTTGAGATACCCAAAGGAGGTTGGGTATCACTGAAAGTTTATGATATCACGGGTAACCTTGTAACCACGTTGGTTAACGGTTACAAAAATGCCGGTGTGCATGAGGTTGAACTTGATCTGTCAAAAACGCGACAGGTACTCCCTTCGGGTGTTTACGTCTACCGTCTGGAAACCGGGGATTACAGCGGGTCAAAGAAATTGATATATACAAAATAAAGTCATAGAGTCACAGAGTCTCGTAGTCACTGGAACTTCGAGACTTCGAGACTCCGAAACTCCGTGACTTCGAAACTTCGAGACTCCGAAACTCCGAGACTCCGAGACTCCGAGACTTTGTTATTTCGATTTGGCTAATCTCATCCCCATGAGGAAGAAAGTTTCGCTGGCGGAGTAGCCTCCTCTTCTTGTGTTCCAGCCATCGCTACCGAGACCGTACCAGCATCCTCCGCGCCTTACTCGCCAATCCCCCGATTCAACCCCTTTCGGGTTGGTTTTTGGTTCGTTTGTATAGTCGCCGAATCTGTCCCAGCACCATTCCATCACATTTCCGCTCATGTTGTGTATGCCGAGTTCATTCGGTTCGAAACCATTAACAGGCACAACCCCTCTCCTTTTTTCCGGACCGTAGCCCGGTGATATCTCTGCCACCTCTTCCAGTGAGTTACTGCCGCTGAAGATGAAACCTTTTGAAAGGTTTCCACCCCGGGAGGCGAACTCCCATTCGGCTTCCGTTGGGAGGCGGTATCCGGGATTCGGAACATTCTCATTCCAGGTCACTGTCCACTTGAATGGATCGTATTCGCTCTTGTTAGCGGTATCCACAACACCGCGGTTGACCGTATAAACCGGTGTAAAGCCATCCCTTTTACTAAGCCAGTTGCAGAATTCAACTGCGTCATACCAGCTTAAGTGAACCACCGGCAGGTCGCGCTTTGCCGTGTCTCTTGGGTCGCCCCATTCGTCGTGACGCCAGTTAACGCCTTTAGCCTTCGTAAAGTCATCCTTTGATTTCACATAACTTGAATCTGTCAGTTCTGCTGTTGTTTTGTAGCCGGTGGCATCAATAAATTCCTTGAACTCGCCCCAGGTCAACTCGAACCGTGAAATATGGAAAGAGGGAACTGTAGCCTGAAATCCTGGAAGTGCTGACCAGTCGATGGGTTTACTCTCCTTCGAAGAACCCATTCTGAATGTGCCACCCTCCACTAATACCATATCCGGTAGTTTTAATGGCACGGGAGGGATTGCATCCTGAGCGGACGCAATGGTTGTCGATAGAAGAAAGATAATGGCGGCTAAAAATCGGGAATTCATTTTTCCGGCTCCGGGTTTATTAATTAGATCGCAAAGATATGAAATATAAAGGGATCATGATCAATTAAAACAAACCCATAACTTCATTTTACCGTTTGTGTAAACAGGGAGGCGATTTAAACTGTTTGTTGTAAATTTGCCCGGAACATTTTCAATAATTGGAAGAGTTATGTCAAAACTACTAAGTGCACTATTGATGACCGTCTTGCTGATAACTTTGGCCGGCGCGCAAAACAAGGATAAAGGAATGATCAAAACCCAAAAAGACTATCCGGCACCCCCCTCTGCGAAGAAGGAACCGGTCTCTTTCAATGAGTTCGGTAATGTAAGAACCGACAATTACTTCTGGCTCCGGGACAAAAAGAACCCGGAAGTCATAAAGTACCTCGAGGATGAAAACAAGTACTCTGAAATGGTGATGAGTCACACCAAAGACCTTCAGGAGAAACTCTTCGCGGAAATGAAGGGAAGAATAAAGGAAGAAGACAGCAGTGTGCCTGCATTCGAGAACGGTTACTGGTATTACAGTCGCACCGAAACGGGTAAACAGTACGCGGTATACTGTCGTAAAAAAGGTACCGTTGAGGCTCCTGAAGAGATAGTTTTCGACGTGAACAAGATGGCAGAGGGTCATGCTACATTTCTGTTTACAGGTTATGATGTAACATTAGACAATAAATATGCACTTTACTCAAGCAACACCACAGGTTCGTACGCCTCCTATGATCTTCGGATAAGAGACCTGGCCACGGGCAAAGACCTCCCGTTCCTCGTAACCGGCGTTCAGAGTTATTCCTGGGCGAACGACAACAAGACAGTTTTTTATGTGATCGGCAACGACGCCCTCCGCCCGTACCAGCTTTACAGGGTTGACGGATTCGATGGCAAAAAAGCCGAACTTGTGTATGAAGAAAAAGATGAACTCTTCAACCTTTCTATCGGTAAGAGCCTTACAAGAGACTTCTTGATGCTGAACATCGGCAGTTTCACTTCAAGTGAAGTGTGGCTGCTCGACGCCGCAAAACCGTACGGTCAGTTCAAGGTTTTCCTTCCAAGGCAGAAGGATGTTGAGTATTCGCTCGATCATCACAAGAGCCGCTTCTTCGTTACCTGGAAGGATGACAACTCAAAGAACAGAATGATCTACGAGGCACCACTTCAAGGATATGAAGACAGATCGAAATGGAAAGTGGTTATACCTCACGATCCCAAAGTTAAGATCGACTACGTTGCCGTTTACGATAAATTCATTGCCGTTCAGGAGAGAACAGGTGGACTGCGCAGGATCGTGACGATGGATCTTGCTAAATTCAAGAAGACATACCTTGAGTTCCCGGAAGCTGTTTATGATGTCTCAATGTCGATGGCTCCTGAATACACATCACCCGCGTTCAGGTACTCATATACATCCCTGAACCGTCCCTGGACTACTTATGAATATAACGCGCTTGCCGCGCAGACCACAAAACTGAAAGTTCAGGAGATACCCAGCGGGTTCAATCCTGATGACTACACGGTTGAAAGAATGTGGGCTCCAGCACCCGACGGTAAAAAAGTACCGATGGCGATCGTTTATAAAAAAGGCCTGAAGAAAGACGGTAACAATCCGACCCTTCTTTATTCGTATGGTTCTTATGGGTACTCCACCGAAGCGGGATTCAGCTCCACGGTATTCAGTCTGGTCGACAGGGGATTCGTTTATGCCATCGCCCAGATCCGTGGCGGAAGCGAACTCGGGGAAGAGTGGTATGAAGATGGAAAACTCCTTAACAAAAAGAACACTTTCACCGACTTTATAGCATGCGCGGAACACCTCGTGAAAGAGGGTTACACCAAACCCGCTAAACTCGCCATCAGGGGCGGAAGTGCCGGCGGGCTGCTTGTAGGCGCGTGCATGAACATGAGACCCGACCTGTTTAACGTGGTGCTTGCAATCGTACCTTTTGTAGACGTTATGAACACGATGCTGGATGAAACACTGCCCCTTACCACCCAGGAGTGGGAACAATGGGGGAATCCGAAAGAGGAGAAATATTACAAATACATGCTTTCATATTCACCGTATGACAACATTAAGTCCGTAAATTATCCCAATGTTCTCGTAACGGGCGGACTTAATGACTCACAGGTGAGCTACCACGAACCCGCCAAATTTGTTGCCAAACTCCGCGAACTCAAAAAGGATGACAACCTTGTTGTCATGAAAATGAACATGGAGTCAGGTCACGGTGGCGCCTCGGGCCGTTTCGAAAGGTTACGCGAAGCTGCTTATGAGTACGCTTTCCTGCTCGACAGGATGGGGATCAGCAAGTGAATGTTAAATGTGATTCGCCGCGGCGAAGTGAAATGTTATTCGCATCGGCGAAGTGAAATATGATCCGCCTTCGGCGAAGTGAAATATGATCCGCCTTCGGCGCAGGTCTTAATAGTAGATGGGCGTTCAATAGACCGCGGATGACGCTGATTACGCGGATATAAGCGAATTTTCAAAAAACCGGTGGTGATGCCACCGGTTTTTGGTTTTAAAGCCTGAACATCTCCTCAACGCAGGTGGAGGGCTCCCCCTTCTTGCAGAGGAACTCATTCCGGTGGTTGTTGTATTTGTAGTCAGATTCCCACTTGTCGATGTTTTTTCTGATGTCGCTGATGGCATGTGCGATGAAGGTGACTTCATCATCGGTCATTGTGGGATGGAGGGAAACGCGCACCCAGCCGGGTTTCTCGGAGAGGTCGCCGTGATTGATCTTCTCCGTGATCCGGTGTGACATGTACGGATCGACGTTGAGGAGGTAGTGTCCGTATGTTCCCGCGCATGAACACCCACCACGAACCTGGATTCCAAAACGGTCATTCAGGAGTTTTACGACAAGATTGTAGTGGATATTATCAAAGTACAATGAAACCGCGCCAAGTCTGTTACGATGATTTCCGGCGAGGATATGGAGGTTTGGGATTCCATCCAGCATCTCCATGAAGCGGGGCACTATCTCATGCTCACGCGCCTGAATGGCTTGCGTGGTCATTTCGTTCTTAAGCTTTATGGCGAGAGCAGCTTTTATGGTCTGAATGAACGGGGGAGTGCCGCCATCTTCCCGGGCTTCAATGTCGTCAACGAAGCGGTATTCGCCCCAGGGGTTAGTCCAGTCAACCGTGCCACCACCGGGGTTATCGGGCACGGTGTTGTGATAGAGCTCTGAGTCGAATATCAGCACTCCGGGGGTGCCGGGCCCACCGAGAAATTTATGTGGCGAGAAGAATACCGCGTCAAGCCGCTCTTCCGGGTCTTCGGGGTGCATGTTGATATCGACGTATGGGGCTGAACACGCGAAATCGATGAACGCGTATCCACCGGCCTGATGCATTATTTTCGCGAGCCTGTGGTAGTTGGTGGTAATACCCGTGACATTAGAACAGGCAGAAAATGAACCAATTTTAACTTTTCTGTCGCTGTATCTTTCGATCTCTTTAATAAGGTTTTCCTCCGAAACCAGTCCGTTCTCACCCGGCGCCACAACCACCACATCACATATTGTTTCGAGCCAGGAAGTTTGATTCGAATGGTGTTCCATGTGGGTGAGAAAAACCACCGGGCGGACAATTTCATCCATTTTTACGAATTGTTGCAGCAGTTCCGGTATCCGCAGTCCAAGTATCCTCTGAAACTTGTTGATCACGCCTGTCATTCCCGATCCGGCGGTGATAATGATATCCTTCGGTCCCGCGTTCACGTGCGATTTAATCAACTTATGGGCGTAATGATAAGCATGGGTCATCACTGTGCCGGTATAATTCGATTCAGAGTGTGTGTTCCCCACAAGGGGCCCAAATTCAGTGGCAATCTTTTTCTCGATAGGGGTGTAAAGCCTCCCGCTGGCAATCCAATCGGCATAAACGAGGGGATGTTTACCAAAAGGGGTATTGATCACCAGATCGTGACCGGTTGTGTTGTTTCTGAACTGTAAAAAGTGATCTTCAGGTTTTGCCATATTGGAGCAAGATGTTAATTTAGGTTCGCAATCTGTATGATTATTATTTGTTATTCAGGATTGAAAATTATATAAGAATTGACCATTTTTTCTGTCTAAGGAATCTTATGTCCGAGAACAATTTCCAGAAATGGGACATAAACAAAGGTGACTACAAAAGAGATTACACTGAGACCAACAGGTATCTGAAGCAACAGGAGAGGAACCGGATGATAAGGCAAACTGTCCTTGTCGCCGTCACCGTTGCCTTGCTTTTCAGTGCTTTGTACGGTATCTTTTATGTAATGTCAGATTAGCTGCCTTACAGTCCACATTAATTGCTTCACTTCCGGGTTTTAGAAAACTAAAACAGGAAAAAGCACGTCACAAAGATAAGAAAATCAATATGCAGTATTACATAGGAATAGATGGTGGTGGGACAAAGACCCACCTTGTGTGTCTCGATCAGAAAAAAAAGATGATCGGGGAGAGTTTCGGGGGGAACTCAAACTTTCTTTTAAATGGAGTCGATAAAGTATCAGACACTCTTTTTGCCCTGGTAAACGGATTTATGACCGAAAAAGGGCTATCGTATCATGATCTTGCCGCCACGGTGCTCGGTACCACTGGCGCGGGAAGGGTGGCTGACGCTCAACGCCTTGAAGAGGCAGTAAAAGCAAAATTCCTTTCAAATTCCATCCCTTTAAATAATTTTACCGTGGTTTCCGACGCGAGGATTGCCCTCGAAACTGCATTCCCGGGCGTCAGCGGTTCAATTCTCATCGCGGGTACCGGCTCTATAATGTTCGGAAAGACCGCGGGAGGTGAGATCCTTCGGGTCGGAGGACTTGGCCGTTTCCTCGGCGACGAGGGGAGTGGCTACAAACTCGGTCAGCGTGGTTTGATCGCCACCGGCAGGGCGATCGACGGCAGGGGGGAAGATACCCTCATCCGCGAAATGGTGGAGGAGAAATTCGGTTTTAAAGAACCCAATGATCTGATCTCTGCTGTTTACACGAACAATTTCGATATTGCTTCAGTGGCTCCACTTGTGGTTGAAGCGGCCGAAAAAGGAGATAAAATAGCAAATCTGATCCTCGATGAGGAATCTGATGGCTTAATCGATCATATTAAAGCGATGAAGATCAAATTCGGACCGGAACAGTTAAAGCTCTCACTCGTGGGAAGCGTGCTGACCAAACCGAATAAATTTTCTGATATTTTCAAGAAAAAACTTGCCGAAAGGCACCCTGACGTCCAACTTCAGCAGACTGATCTCCCCCCGGTTATGGGAGCGGTTTATCTGGGGATGGAGGGGTAAGAACTTGAGTGCGCCGCGGCGCATTGAGAACCTAAGAACTTGAGAACTTGAGAACTTGAGAACCTAAGAACTTGAGAACTTGAGAACCTAAGAACTTAAGAACTTGAGAACCTGAGAACAAAGAATTTTCATAAGTTCATAATTTCATAAGTTCATAAGTTTCATAAGTTCATAAGTTCATAGGTTCATAAGTTCATAAGTTCATAAGTTCATAAGTTCAAAAAAAACAATAATTTCATATAAGCAAAGAACCCGGCATGAGCAAAAAAGAACACAGACACCCCTGGTCATGGATACCCACGCTATACTTTGCGGAGGGAATTCCTTATGTAATAGTTATGACCGTTTCGGTTGTGATGTACAAAGACCTTGGTATATCGAACACTGATATCGCGCTTTTCACAAGTTGGTTGTATCTTCCATGGGTGGTGAAACCGTTATGGAGTCCAGTTGTTGATATCGTCAAAACGAAGAGGTTGTGGACGGTGGCAATGCAGGGTATTCTGGCTATCGGGTTCGTTGGTGTGGCGTTTACGCTTACGCTCCCAAGAGCGGATTTTTTCTGGCCTTCAATCATTTTTCTTGGTTTGATGGCGCTCGCTTCGGCTACACATGACATAGCTGCTGACGGGTTTTACCTTCTCGCTTTAGACAAGGAAAAGCAGTCGTTTTTCGTGGGGATCAGAAGCACATTTTACCGCGCTGCCACCCTTTTCGGAAATGGTGTTCTTGTTTTTCTCGCCGGTTATCTGACCAAAGAATATTTTAAAGGTGATGCCGAACCTGCATGGATGGTGGTTTTTGGAGTTTCTGCAGCGCTCTTCGCTCTCTTCTTTATTTACCACAAGTTCATGCTGCCATATCCCGCTGACGATGGCCCAAGGGCAGAAGAGGGCAAAAACAAGATAAAAGAGTTTTTCCTGGCGTTTGCAGAATTTTTCAAGCAGGAGAAGATCGGTCTGATCCTCTTCTTCCTGTTGGTTTACCGTTTACCTGAAGCTCAACTCGTTAAGATGGTGGCACCATTTCTAAAAGATCCGGTTGAGAAAAGCGGCATGGGCCTAAGCAACGAGCAGTTCGCGATTGTTTATGGTACCGCGGGGATCATCGCTTTGACAGTGGGTGGTATACTTGGAGGTATTGCCATTTCGAAGCATGGTTTAAAGAAGTGGATATGGCCAATGCTGATCGCCATGCACCTGCCGATCGCTGCATTTTGGTACCTCGCCGCGACACCTCCTCATGCTGTGTTTGATATTGCCGTGGTTGTGGT
>JAEYUD010000146.1 GCA_023433685.1 Bacteroidota bacterium | reverse complement strand
TCGTCTTTTTTTATGATATCAAAGTAGTCACCCCCCACCTGTTTCGATGAAATGGAGGTGGCGGCAATCTCGAACCGCTTCATTTGCGGGATCTCTTTCGGAAGAAGGTTCTGCTGGATATCCTTCGCGAGTTCGAGTTCTTCTTCAAGTTTTTGCTTTTCAAGCGCTTCACGGAAAAGCCGCTTGTTCTCAAGTGAAATTATCGCGAGCGAGCCGATCGAATAGATAAACTCGATGTCGTTCGCGGCGTAAAGCTGGTTATTCGCCCTTTTACCGAGCATTATCAACCCTTTTGTGGCATTCTGCATCTTCATAGGCACCACGATCTCAACCTTAAGACCGGGAAGGTCTTCATGAAGTGTAGCCACTTCCTCACCAAGGTAGTGTTTGTCGATGCCAAGCGAGGCAAGATGGTCAACGGTCTCTTTTACTTTGGGGATGGTGGTATCAAGCACCTTCCCCTTTCCGTTCTCAAAGATCACAATGGCAGAGATCGATGAAAGGAAGTGACCCAAAAGCGAGTATGCCAGCAACTTGCTGATGCGGGATTCTTCTGTAAGGAGTCCGAACTCCTTCCCAAGTTCGAAAAGTGAACTCAGGCGGTTGATCCTTGAGTCAAGATCCCTGTTAACCTGTTTGAGCTCGCCGATTATAAGGGCGTTCTCGATCGCCGTGGCGGCGATATTAATAATGGTTTTAAGAAACTCGGTTTCTTCAACCGAGTAAGGTTGTTTTGTTATCTTTTCACCGAGGGCGAGGTAACCCAGATCCCTCCGGGATGAAGATATTTTATGCCACACCACTGCACCCAGACCCGGGAACGCGGCTACAATTCCCTCATCATCAGCGGTTGTGAAAATTGAATTGTTAAATCCGGCAACAGCATCGCCGTGTATACCTTTGGCAGAGCGTATCCTCGCCAACCCTTCCTCATCCACAACCACAAATCCTTTTGTGGTGAGAAACTTCCCCATGCAACTGAAGAGGAGGTTATTCAGGGTAAAATCGAGATCAAGGCTCGAATTAACGATCCGGCTGAACTCCACGAGTGCCGAGAGGTTTCGCTGCAGCTTTAAGGTTTCGATATCAGACATCTTCAGGCGATCTTCTTCTTTAGTACAAGTTTGTTATACTCACCGGAGACGGAGAGGTAGTCAACCTCATCCATGAGTATTTTCATCAGGTGGATACCAAGCCCGCCTCGCTTCTTCTCTTTCAGGTATGAGATCATATCGGGCGATTTCACCTGCGAAGGATTGAACCCGGCACCGTAGTCGGTTAACACTATGGTGCATTCATCACCTTCAATAATGAAGGTAACAATGATCTCTCCTTCCGGATTGTTCTTGTACGCATGCCTGATGATGTTTGAAGAGGCTTCATCCACCGCGAGGATAAGCTTGTCGACCACCTCTTTGCTGATGCCTGAGTTGCGGGCTTCACTGCTCACAAACTCCCTTATCAGCGCGAGATTTTCCGTGCTGCTTTTTACTCTCAGTTCATGGTTGCCGGCATATAAGTTGTTCACTGTGTCAGGCACCTTGTTGTTTGAATTTGTTCATTGCTTCCTCCTCACCCGGCATAATATCATACAGGAGGGGGAAACCGAGTAGATCGAAAATACTGAAAACGGGCGGCTTCATTTCAACCAGCTTGATGTCGCCACTGTTCTCACGCATCGTTTCAATGTATGCGATGAACACACCGAGACCCGCGCTCGAGATGTATTCAAGGTCTTTAAAATTAACCACTACCTTGTATTTATTGCTTTGAATAAGGCCTGTAAAAGCCGATTCCAGTTCGGGGGCGGTATGCGCGTCGAGGTACCCGCTGAGTTCAATAATGCTGAACTCTTCTCTTTCCCGTAAACTGGCTTTAAACTCTGCCATTATGCTGTCTCCTTGTTAATTCTTTTAAGGATCATTAGAGTAATATCATCATGTTGAGGTTTTGAACCGGCAAATTCGGTGAGGTCTTGCACTATCATGCCGGCAAGTTCACCGCTGTCGCGCCCGTCATTACTTAAAACAAGCGACTTTAACCTCTCTGTTCCATAGTCTTTCAATATTTCATTTTTCATTTCGTTCACGCCGTCGGTAAAGAGTATCAACCTCTCACCCAAATTCAGAACGAACTTTTCTTCAGTCAGTTTTTCGCTGAACAGACCTGTAAAATTCATCCCGAGGCCGAACCCCTGCGGTACCCGTTCAATTATTTGCCCTTCAGAAACATGCAGAACGGGGCAGTGACCCGCCCTTGCTATTGTAACCTCCCCTGTGGCGGGATCCATTATCCCGAACACGGCAGTAATAAAAACCCTCCGGTCAAGAATTTTCTTGAGCACTTGGTTCGCTTCCACAAGAATCTCTTTCGGTGTATATTTAACTGTGGAAAACGACTCCAGGATCCCTTTAAGTTCAGCCATCACAAATGCTGCTGAAATTCCCTTACCCGAAACGTCGGCTATCACGAAACCCGTCATCCCGTTCGGGAGGGTGAAGAAGTCGTAATAGTCGCCCCCCACTTCAAACGCGGGGATGAACACCGCCGCCACTTCGTAACCGTTAAGGTCGGGAAGCGTATCCGGAAGAATCTTTTTCTGCATCTCACGGGCTACATCAAGCTCTTTCTCGAGCCTCTCCTTCTCTATCGACTCTTTCAGCAGGTACGAATTTTCTATCGCCACAGCGGCATAGTCGGCGAAGGTTATAATAATGTTTCTCTCCTCTTCATCATACTCTATCGGGTCTTTTTTCAGCAGAACGAGCATGCCGTGAGTGCGTGAATAAGAGACCATCGGTACCACGTAAACAACCGAATATTGCTCGTCGGTCATCTCGTTCCTGTAAAACTCTTTAAGATCGAACATCACCATCTTCTTCACGGTGGTAAGGTCATGTTTCTTCTGAATAAACGCCGTAACCTTTTCTACCGTCATGTAGCCGGTACCCTTTATGCCCTCGGTTCTGTTCTTGTCACCGAAATAGAGCAGCCACGAGGCATTAGCACCCGACACATCGATCGCCAGATCGGAAATGGTGTCAGAAAGCTCCTTGGGGTCGAAAACCTGATTGATCAGTTTGCTGAAATATTGCAGCGACGATATCTCTTTTGTCCGCCTGTCAAAAGCTTCCGCTGTAGGAAGGTGGAACAAAGTAGTAAAAAAGAGGACGCCAAAGTAAATTATTCCATAAATGGTCATTAATGTATGAAAGCGGTAAAAAGCCTGGGTGTAATTCGCCAGAACTCCGTGGTAAGTTGTCCCATCCGATATCATCGTAAGGTAGGTTATCATCAAGGCGATGTTCATCACTGAAAACAGAAGGAGTTGTCGCTTCTGTTTCTTGTTCAGGAACGCGATCCAGCTCACTTTCAGGCTGTTCATGAAGATCAGTATCACAGTTACCACGGTAAATGTGATCGGGATGAAACCAAACTCTTCATACTCCTTCAGTTGCGTGAACGATGTAACCGAGGTCAGCGCAAGAAAGATCAGCATTGAGTTGAAGTAAATATTAAGATTCTTGCTCTGTTTAAGAAAGAAGAGGTGGCGGAATATCACAAGAGTTGCAACTGAAAGAAGGGCAGTGGCTGTGTTAAACACGAAAACGGGAAGAATGTTGGCTATCCCGGGAACCTGATCGTATCTGAAATCCTTTATGGGGAAGAGCCCCTCAACCGAATTAAAGAGCAATCTGAAGAATATAGCCGAAAAAGTCATTACCAAGAGCGCGGTCACAAACCAGGTGGGCTGCATCTTAAATGTAGTGGTTATCTTGATCGACTCGGATACCAACAGGAACAGTACAAGAACCGACGACACTTCCAGCATCATAATTGTCGGCAGACTGCTCCCCGACATTACAAACACCCGGACCAACCCAAGCGCTATGAATCCGGCGATTCCAAGTAACAATATCCGGTTTTTCAGAAATGGCGAATAATTCAATTGCGGCTCTTAAGTAATTTTTCGGTATTGAACGATAAAATTACCAAAAACAAAGGTTATCTCAAAAACTTGTTGGATGAACGGGTGTCTAAACCAATAGGCGGTGGCTTTAGCCATCGCGTTGTTTTTCGAACCCCTCTCCCCTTTATCCCCTCCAGCCTTCCCTTTCTTCGAACCTCTCTCCCC
>JAEYUD010000066.1 GCA_023433685.1 Bacteroidota bacterium | reverse complement strand
GGGAATAAGAGGACTGAAATGGAAAAGAGACCACTTGGTAAAACCGGGCTCGAAGTGTCGGGTTTCGGTTTTGGCGGCTACAGAATAGATAACAGGGTTCACGCCCACCTTGACGCGCTAAGGCACGCGTTGCTTTCGGGCGTTAACTTTGTAGATACTTCCACCAATTACAGCGACGGCAACAGCGAGTTGCTGATTGGTGACGTGCTTGGCGAACTGGAGAACTCGACCGATTTCCGGCGGGGTGATTTCGTTCTCGCTTCAAAAGCCGGTTACATCCAGGGCAAAAACCTCGAGACTGTAAGAAGACGTGAATTGTCAGGCGACCCCTACCCCGAGATAACCAACTGTTCACCCGACCTGAAACACTGCATACATCCTGATTTTCTTAAAGATCAGATCACTGAATCCATTTCAAGAATGAAGTGCGGCTACCTCGATGTCTTCTTCCTTCATAACCCTGAATATTATCTGATGTACTCAACGGAGCGTGACCTCTCCAAACTACGGAAGGAATACTACGGAAGGCTCCGCGCCTCTTTCGAACACCTTGAGGAGGAAATAAAAGCCGGACGCATCAGAAGCTACGGAATATCGTCGAACACGTTCGGTTACCAGAGCTTTCACCGTACCTTCACTTCCCTGGAAGAAATTCTTAAAATATCTCCAAATGGCAAGAACAACAGGGGTGTGGCTGCAATTCAACTCCCCTTAAACCTTAAGGAAAAAGAGGGACTTACCCTCATCAATCAGGCAGAGAATGGCAAAAGCGCAATAAAGCTCGCCGCGAAAGCAGGACTCGGCATTGTGATCAACCGCCCGCTTAACGCGATAGTGAACAATAGAATTGAACGCCTTGCCGATTTTAAAATGGACGGCAGCTACAACCTTAAAGACCTTCAGACCTTGTTCAGAAGCGTTGATAACATGGCTGAAATGATTCTTTATGAAATAAAAAGACAGACCAGAACCGGCTATGAGAAATTTCTCGACATCAAGGATTCATTCGGACCTGCCAAGTTTCTTATGAAAAACCTCGATGATCTCGATAACCCTGTCGCGCTTAACGATCTGATGGAGTTCTACGTGAATCCAAGGGTGAGGATTCTTACCTCTAACGTGATCGAGAATGAAATGATGCCTGCCATTATCAGTGAAATGGCAAAAAACTTCCTCGAGGAATTAAAGAAATTCATATTTGTTCTGAAAAACATCGTGATAGCGAAGTACAACCTCAATAATCTGAAACTTCACGGACTTCTGAACAACTACATGACGCAGGAAACGCGCGCGACATCACTTCAGGCAAAAGCGCTGACACTTACAGCAGCACTTCCTTATGTTTCATCGGTTCTTGTAGGTATGAGGCAGAGGGAATACGCGGAAGAAGTAACCGGGCTTGGTGCTCTGAACGGGGCGTCAGATCCCGAAGCCTACTGGTTCATGGAGAGGTGATCTCAGTGACGGTGTTTCAGAATTTCGGCTTTTGAAAGACCCTGTTCCCTGATCCTGTAAAGCCGCCACCATGGCACCGCGGGATAGCTGTGATGCTCATAGTGATAGCCGAAAAAGTAACAACTAACCATTGCCCAAATGTGATTTTTCTTTAGAGACCTCGCGTTGTGCGGTTTCATCTCAACGGTGTGCGGATATTTGTGTGGCAGATACGTTCCGAAATAGAATAACTGAAGCGTCCCCATGAAAGCCGGCACCACCCAAAATAAAATTATCGCCTGCTCGCTGAACCATATCTTTAAGAGATTGTAAGCCACTGCCATGAACAGGATCTGACCAATGGTTGTGTACCTTTTCATAAAAGTGAACCACCACATCCAGAAATTCTGTGTTTTCACGTTAAAATCAGGGTCTTTTTCACTCCCCGGGTATCTGTGATGGTCGAAGTGATGCTTTATCAGACGGTTATACGACATTCCCGCGAAGAGAATTGTGGCTACAAATCCGAGAACTTTGTTGATCGTTTTGTTTTTGCTCACGGTTCCGTGCATCGCGTCGTGCCCGGTGATGAAAAGTCCGGTATAAAGGTAAGCCTGAATAAACAGGTGGACCCAGAAGGGAACTGTAAGCGGGTCAGGGGCAACCGAAGAGAGGATATAGTAAAGATGTCCCGCCCATAGCACAATGATCCCAAGGGCTATTGAAACACCTTTAATTGCCATTGGCCCCAAGTATAAAATTCAGGAGAACAAAAAAGAGGAACTGTATCAGCACATACCAGATCGGTAACTCTTTCTCCGGTTTCTGTTTGAGGAAGTAGTAACCTGTCGCGGAAATAACCGCCACTAAGAACCATGCCAGATAATTCTGAAATGGCACTTTATCCCCCTCCCACCGCCAATAGTTCAGGTGAATAGCCACCGGCTCCATTACAAAGTCAAAGGCCACCACCGCGGCACCGGTAAGGAAAATAAATGCAAAAAGATTGTCTGTTGCCTTGGTGAGGATTGATACCACCGCGTAGATGATTATCACCCAGTTGATACCGATGATCAGCGGGACATCAAATATTTTCAGACCGAGTGTGTCACCGTAAGAGTATCTGCCGAAGATAACCCCTGTGGCAACACCCGCCACTTCCAATAAATATGTAAAAATAAATGTTGCCACTCCCCAGATGATGACTTTCTTGTTCCAGTCATCTTTGGTCATATAGACAACAAAGGCCGAGGTAACCAGCAGCGTGTATGGTGTCAGATCCTTCATCAGCGGAAGAAAATTCTGGAGCGAATGCCCAAGAATGCCTACCGCATAGAAAAATGCCAGCAGCAATACATGCCAGTATTTCTCTACAAAGTTCTGCCTTTCCATTCAAGCTTTCCGGATTTTGAAAAATAAATTGATCGCATCCCCGTAATATACATAATTATCATCTGCACGGGGTGTCCGAAAATCTCTACCGAAAGGTACGAACGGCTGAGGAGCGAGATGAATATTTTCGAAATAATGACAAAAACAACAGGAATAAACCACTCCGAGTGGAAGAAAATCAAAATGAACGGCAATAAATAAACCAGCAGGAAAAAGGTGATCATAAAGAAAAACAGAAACGCGGGCATGGCGAATCCCGGGTAGAAGTTCTTTGTGAATCCTTTGATCGAGGAAGTAAGATTAGAGTACATTCTACATTCAACCACGTCGCCGCCAAGAGCCGTCATTAACGTGCCGCCCCGGAGTTTCACCAACCGGGCGAGTTCCATGTCTTCAACAACTTTGTTTTTCACAGCCACGTGGCCACCGATACTGCTATAAGCATCGCGCTTAAACATGATAAACTGGCCATTGGCAGCCACAAGGCTTGGTGACTTCCCTTTATAGACCTGCCTAAGAGGTAAAAAGTTTAAAAGCAACCAGTTCATCACCGGAATAACCAATGCAGCACCCGGACCTGAAAGTATCTGGGTGGGGAAAATTGAGAACATTGAAAGCCGGTGATTCTTCATCGAGGAGAGGGCAATTCCCACAGCCGCAGGCTTAATTACAACATCTGCATCCAGGAACAGGAGATACTCCCCTTTTGCAACCTGTGAGAGCTGGTGACATGCCCGGTTCTTGCCAAGCCAACCGGTGGCGAGGGGTGCACCCTTTATCAAGCGGACGCGGCTGTCTCCTTTTGCAAGGGTTTTTACAATAAGTGAGGTTCTGTCCTCTGAATTGTCGTCGAGAACAAGCACTTCGATATTAGTGTAATTTTGCGCAAGACAAGCAGTGACACAATTCGCTATGTTTTTCTCCTCATTCCTGGCAGGAATGAGAATGGAGACTAAAGGCTGCTCATTGGGAGGGATCACTTCATGGAGGTTCTTACCGGGGATGGGAGCCGTAAAATAGTTATACAGAGCCACCACCATCGTGATGAATGAGAAGACGGAAACCACGGTCAGAAGTATCATTTCAGGAGTCATTTGAAAAGGTCCCTTGTGAATTCCTTCTTCCAGGAGGATGAATCGAGCTTCTCAAGATTGGCAAGGAATTTTTTCTCGAATCCGGCAAAATCCTTTTCGACCACACCGGCAGGCAAAGGCTCACCGAACGAACAGTAGAGCGCGGGAAGTTTCTCTTCTTCGTACTGCGCTTTGAACGCCACGGGAATAACTACGGACCGGTCGCCGAGCCCCCCGACGAAACGGGATATCCCCTCCTTCATTTCGACAGGTCTCTCATCATAAGGTCTAATCTCACCCTGTGGATATATTACAGTAAGGTTCTCCGGATCGGAGAGAAGTTCACGGGTGTATTTCACTGTTTTTATAATGCTTTTTGTGTCGTCAAGGTCAATGCCGTAAGCCCCCATCCACTTGAAGAATTTGTAAACCTTCAACTGATTGGCGAGCATCAGGATGTGGAAGTGTTTGCCTGGCAAAAACTTTCTCTGCACTTTCTGGATCAAGAACCCGTCCCACCATGAAAAGTGATTGGGTGTAAAAGTAACCGATACCCCCTCATCCACCTTGGGGAACTCACCCGCAAGATAAAAATGGGAGAAGTGTTTCCGCATCAATCTCTCAAGGTAGAACGTGAAAAGCCGGTCGAACCATGGTTTTCTGTCAGCAGCAACCATTAATTCACCTCGTATTTCTTAATCAGGTCAGAGGTTATCTTCCCTGAAAGTATCACAAGGGGTATTCCCCCGCCCGGGTGGGCGCTTCCGCCACAAAAATAGAGACCCGGATATTGCGCCGAGCGGTTATCCTGCCTGAGGAAAGCGGCGTATTTATTGTTCGATGATATTCCGTAAAGGCTCCCGTAAACTGATGAGGTTCTCTCCTCGATCAATGCAGGGGTCAGGATGTCTTCAAAAATGATTTTATCACTGAGATCAATTCCAAGAACGGCTTTTATCTTGTTCAGAATGTTCTGTTTGATCAGCCAAATATCAACCTCACTGCCATTTTTCGAGGGGGGCATGTTGATCATCACGAACCAGTTTTCGTGACCGGCTGGGGCATCATCCTTATTGATCTTCGATGAGATGTAAATGTAAACAGTCGGGTCATCGGGTGCTTTTCCCCTGTTGAATATCGCGTCAAACTCGGCTGTATAATCCTTCGAGAAGAGAATATTGTGCGTCTCGAGTTGGGGATACTCCCCTTCCACACCCCAGTAAAAAACGAGGGCGGAAGAAGAGGGTTCGGTCTTGTAATACTTCTTTGCCGGTTTCACTTGTGAGTCGTTCAGCAGTTGCCGGTAAGTGTTTGTGACATCTGAGTTTGACACAACAATATCCGCTTCAATTATCCTTTCACCGCATCTTACTCCCGCAACCCTGTTCTCATTAGGGATACATTTCTCCCTGCACCTGGCACCAATAACGTTGTTTGATTCAAGAACGATCTCATCGACCTTCACACCGGTCTCTATCTTTACACCAAGCTGGAGGGCCACTTCCGTAAGTGCTTTGGAGAGGGCGTATATGCCCCCCTTAAGGGTGTAACCGCCAATGCCGTACTCGACGTGCTGTATGATGTTCAGGGTCGCCGGCGCTTTGTAAGGGTTTGAACCATTGTAGGTGGCGTAACGGTCGAACAGCTGCACCGCTTCCGGGTGCTTAAAAAATGAAGCGTTGGCCTGATGCATTGTTCTGAAAGAATCGATCTTCGGGAGGTTTAGAAGTGTGGCCGCGGCTTTTTTATTGAAGAACGTTGACCATTCGCGGAAACTGTTGAATAAAAAAAGTTCCGCCGTAAGGTCATATATGGTTTCCGAATATTTGAAGTAATCTTCCACCTTTTGGGGGTTTTCACCAAACTTTTCCACCAGTTCCGACTTAAACTTCTCAAGATCGGCCCAAGCGTTAACGATCTTTCCCGAGGGGTAATGGTATTTGCAGAGAATTTCGGGCTGAATGAATTCAAGATGCTCCCGGGCGTTAAGCCCCACTTCCTCAAAGAGTTGCTCAATAACGAATGGCATTGTAAGTAGAGAGGGACCACTATCAAACCTGAAGCCTTCGCGCCTGATCTCATTTGCTTTACCACCCGTTTTGCTGTTCTGCTCGAGGATGGTTACATCATGTCCGGATTTCGCGAGTCTGATCGCCGCGGAAAGTCCGCCCAGTCCCGCGCCGATCACAACGGTTTTCAGCATCAGATATCCTTTTTATAAAGGAGGTAGAAGAAGAACCACCACGATATCATGGAGAAGGAGTAGAAGAAATCCTCGAGAGGAATCGTAATGAATCGCGGACCCCAGATCGCCTGTGGCGAGTACCACACGATGGGAGGTTCGGTAAGAAAGAAATTTACGACAAGAAACGGCACATAAGTTACGGCTATAGAGAGCCAGTAAACCCTCGAACGAAGTATCGCCGGCTTGTAAGCGGCAGCCACGATCAGAAAAGCCGCTGAAAAAATGAGAACAGTTGAGGTGTAATATTGGTCGCTCCACTTCCCTGCCGCTATTATCAGAAAAGCCGCGGTAGCGTAGTACCAATCCTTCTTAAATGGCAGTTCCCTCTCCGGGATGTAAAGTTTTATCGTTTCGTAAATGAAAATGCAGGAGAAGGGAACCGTAACGAAGAAAAGTATCTCTTCAAGTGGCAACCCCATAC
>JAEYUD010000064.1 GCA_023433685.1 Bacteroidota bacterium | reverse complement strand
TTGTAGTCTATGGCAGAAATCAGCATTCTGAAAGGATCGCTTCTGTCGGCTTTGGGAACAGGAATTCTTTCAAGGATCAGGTCAAGAAGTGGTTCCAGGGTTTCAGATTCATCCTCAAGATTGATCTTTGCTATTCCTTGCTTCGCGATCGCGTATACGTAGGCAAAATCAAGCTGTTCATCACTCGCGCCAAGGGCAACAAAAAGATCGAATATCTCATTGAGAACTTCATCTGGACGGGCATCTTTTCTGTCAATTTTATTGATAACTACCACCGGTTTAAGCCCCAGTTCCAGCGATTTTTTTAGCACGAACTTGGTCTGGGGAAGTGGTCCCTCAGCGGCATCCACAAGAAGTAAAACACCATCTACCATTCTTAGCGTGCGCTCTACTTCCCCACCGAAATCGGCGTGGCCAGGTGTGTCAATTATATTGATCTTGTAATCTTTGTAATAGACACTGAGATTTTTCGCGAGGATTGTGATGCCCCTCTCCCTCTCAATATCGTTTGAATCCATTACCCTGCCCTGAACGTGCTGGTTATCCCTGAACGCTCCCGTCTGTTTTAGTATAAGATCTACAAGTGTGGTCTTGCCATGGTCAACGTGAGCTATTATTGCTAAATTACGTATCTTGTCTAATGAGAACAATTGTCTACTCCTGTGTCTAACTGTGCCTGATGTTCAAAATATCACCATCTTTTACGATGTACTCTTTCCCTTCCAGTCTCCAAACGCCTGCCTCCTTGCACTTGGCGAATGAACCGTGGGAAATGTAGTCTGAATAGTGAACCACTTCGGCACGAATGAATTTATTAAAAAAGTCTGAATGAATAACTCCCGCCGACTGCTGAGCTGTGTATCCCCGTTTGATCGTCCATGCACGGCACTCATCTTCACCAACTGTGAAGAATGACTGAAGCCCCAATAGTTCGTATGAAGTTCTGAGTATTCTCGTCAGCGCGGATTCAGTGATGCCAAGATCTTCCTTGAATGCCTCCGCTTCTTCCTCGCTCAGTTGCGAAAGCTCCATCTCGAACTGCGCGAAAAAGGGAACGATCTCATTTTCGAACGATGGAAACTTTGACTTTACACTCGCGATGAGAGGCGAAACTTTATCTTTAGACTCGTCGGAGAAATTGATACCAAGAACCATTGGTTTTAAGGTGAGGAACTGAAAGCCGCTAAGAAGTTTGAGGTCGTTTTCGTCGATGATGAGAGAGCGGAGGGGTTTTTCATTTTCAAGATGATCTTTGAAGGTCTCAAAAACACCAAGTTCTTTCATTAACTTGTCTGTTTTTGTCTTCATCAATTCTTTTTTCAGTTTTTCGATCCTGTTTTCAACCATGGCGAGATCGGCGAGCAAAAACTCCATTTCAAGGAACTCTATATCAGCAAGAGGATCGATCCTTCCCTCAGGGTGAGAAACTGAATCGTTGGGGAACTCTCTTACCACATGCATAAGGAGATCATTGTTTTTAACCTTGGTAAGAAAGTCAGAGGTTATTTTAATCTTTCCGTCATCCCCTACTTGTAACCCGGGTATATCTACCACTTCCAGAGTGGCGTTCACCTGCTTCTTTGGGTTGAAAAGTCCTGTAAGTTCGTCAAGGCGGTCATCCGGCACTTTAACCATGGCGCGGTTCGATTCAACGCCGGAGGAGCCTTCCGCGAGTGTTTTAAAAAGTGTGGTTTTTCCTGAGTTTTGTAGTCCTATCAGGCCTATCTGCATCTAAATTTCCTTTTGGTATTTTTGATTTGGGGAATGTCGGAGAATAGCTATTTGGAAAAATTAATATTCGATTCCCAAATTTACGAAAAAATAATCCCTTAATGGGTGTAAAAAACTTTATGATATCAACTTACTTTCTTATATTTCCTCTTTACAATGTTAACAAAAAGAAGAGCAGCATATGATTCCGGGAGCATCAATTTTACGCGATACCATCACCATGATACTGGCGGGAGGCGTTGGCCAAAGGCTTTTCCCTCTTACTGCATACAGAAGCAAACCAGCGGTTCCTTTTGGTGGTAAATATAGAATAATCGATTTTGCGCTTTCCAACTGTCTGAACTCCGGCCTGAGGAAGATTTACATTCTGGTTCAGTACAAGTCAGACTCTCTCAACCAGCACATCTATGAGGCCTGGAGTATTTTTAACCCTGAATTGGGTGAGTTTATTTACTCAGTGCCCCCACAAAAAAAGATGAGTAGCGACTGGTATCTCGGTACCGCGAACGCCATTTATCAGAACATGAACCTTTTTCATGGCGATAAACGCGGTAAGTGGGTGCTGATCCTTTCCGGTGATCATATCTATAAAATGGATTACCTAAAACAATTGATCTTCCACAACGATGTGAAAGCCGATCTTTCACTTTCCTGCATGCCCGTACCCACTGAAGAAGCAGACAGGTTCGGAATTGTTGAGACAGATGAGAATTCCAAGGTAATGAACTTCATCGAAAAACCGAGCAACCCACCTGAGATACCCGGTAACCCCGGATACTCTTACGTGAACATGGGTATTTATGTTTTCAACGCGAATCTGCTCCGCGAGGTGATGATCGAGATGGAATCGAAAAACATCCCCAACAATGATTTTGGTCAGGACGTGATCCCTTACATGATCAAACAGGGACTGAACGTGGTAGCCTATCCGTTTGTGGATGAGAACAAAAAGAACAAGCCCTACTGGAAAGACATTGGAACCATTGAGAGTTACTATGAAGCCAGTATGGATCTTATAAATGTGGTACCAGAGTTTAACCTTTACGATCTTGAGTGGCCTCTGAGAACTTACCAGTATCAGTTCCCACCGGCGAAAACGGTTTCTCACTGGGGTGAGCGAATCGGTCGCACCCTTAACTCGCTGATCTGCGACGGTACAATCGTTTCCGGAGGTTTGATCGAAAGATCGATCATTGGTGCTAATGTAAGAGTGAACTCCTATTCCTACGTCACCGATTCGATGATCATGAACAACTGCAATATCGGCAGAAATGTTAAGATCAGGAGAGCGATAATCGACAAGAATGTTCACATCCCACCCGGAACCGAGATCGGGTTCGATCTTGAAAAAGACAAACAGCGGTTTACCGTAACCGAAACAGGTATAGTGGTTATCCCTAAAAACTACGTGTTTGCCTGAGAAGGTCAATTTTATTGAAAAGAAGAGGCTGTCTTATCCCCGGACAGCCTTTTTTATTGTATAATATCTTTTAATCGTATCTCTAATTTCTTATATTTACAATCTCTATATTACCAATATAATAATCGATGAAAGAAGCTTTAGAAACCGCTCTTAAGAACCTGCCCGACAATCCCGGAGTCTACCAGTTTAAGGATGATTCAGGGAAGGTTCTCTATGTTGGCAAGGCTAAAAACCTTAAAAACAGGGTCAGGTCTTATTTTGCCGGTAAGAATCCAAGTTACAGAATAGATCTTATGGTCTCAAAAGCTTGCGACATCGAGTTCATCATCACAAGCAGCGAAATTGAAGCTCTGGTGCTTGAGAATAATCTGATAAAGAAACTCAAGCCCCGTTACAATATCAATCTCAAAGACGACAAGACATATCCTTACATAAAAGTTACGGCAGAACGGTTCCCAAGAATATATCCGACACGCCGTGTGGTGAAAGACGGCTCCCGTTACTTCGGACCTTATACTGATGTTAAAAGTATGCGGGCTGCCTTACGGATGATCACGCAGATTTTCAGGATCAGAAGTTGTAAACTCCCCCTCACCGAGGATTCGATCGCAAAGGGGAAATACAAGGTATGCCTCGACTATCACATTAAAAAGTGTGAAGGTCCTTGCGTTGGATATCAAACGGTGAAAGATTACAACAGCATGGTTGAGCAGGTCACTAAACTTATTGGCGGGAGGATAGATGATCTGATAAGGGAATTTAAAGGATCGATGGGTGAAGCCGCCATAAATCTCGAATTTGAAAAAGCAGCCGAATACAGGGACCGGCTTGAAAAGGTGCAGGCATTCTCGGAAAAGCAGAAAATAGTGAGTAATGACGATATCGACCGCGACATTATTGCCATCGCGTGTGAAGCGAAAGATGCTGCCTGTTCAGTGCTGAATATAAGAGCGGGCAAACTTATCGGTAAAAAAGAATTCCATCTGCAAAATGCCGTTGAAGGTGAACTTCCCGAAGTCTATTCTGCTTTTATAAAACAGTTTTATACTGATTTTATAGACATTCCTTCAGAGCTTGTCACAGAAACCGAACCTGCTGAAGCTGAAGAGATTAAAGAGCTGTTACACTTCAGATTCGGTAAGCGGATAAAACTGATATCGCCCAAAAGGGGTGATCTCCGCTCCCTGGTCGAGATGAGCCGAGAAAATGCCGCGCTTCAACTGAAAGAGATTCAGCTCCAAAAGGTTAAAAAAGAAGGGAATGTGCCATATACTTTGGCAGCGCTTCAAAGAGACCTTTATTTGAAAAAGCTTCCAAAGCATATCGAGTGCTTCGACATTTCAAACCTTCAGGGCACTGATACGGTGGCAAGCATGGTGGTATTCGTTGATGGCAAGCCAAAAAAATCGCTGTACAGAAAATTCACGATCCGGACTGTGAGCGGCCCTGATGATTTTGCCAGCATGGAAGAGGTAATAACACGCAGGTACAAACGTTTGATCGAAGAAAAACAGCCACTCCCCGACCTCATAATGGTTGATGGCGGCAAAGGTCAGCTTTCAACTGCAATATACGCCTTGAGGTTGCTCGGACTGAAGAATTTTGAAATAATCGGATTGGCAAAACGGCTTGAGGAGGTTTTCCTTCCCAAAGACCCGGAACCCGTGATTATCCCTAAAACATCATCCGCGCTTAAGTTGCTGCAACAGGTGAGAGATGAAGCACACAGATTTGCGATAACTTTTCATAGATTAAAGAGGAGCAAAAGAACTTTTACCACACAACTTCTTGAGATAAAGGGTATTGGTGAAAAGATAGCGCTGAAACTTTTATCAGAACTCGGAAGTGTAAAAGAGGTGGAGAATTCTTCTCTCGAAACTCTCGTATCATTGATTGGCGCAAAAAAAGCTGAACTCGTTTTTAATCATTTCCACGGTAAAGCATGAGTAAAATAACAAAGACTCTGGTTTTTCTTTCATTTTTTTCGATACTTATCGCCCTCTCGATGGCTGAGATACCGAAACCGGTTATTAAAAAGGCATCAGCGCACAGAAAGATAGATATAAACTTTCTGAAGTATCTCGACAAGAAGATCAAGGACACTCTTTATACGACCAGGAAGTCGTACATTGAAATCGACTTAAAAACTCAGCAAGCCGTGGTGATCATGCGGTCAGGTGAAAGATTTAACTTCCCTGTTTCCACAGGAACTGATGCCCTGCCACAAGGCGTGAAAACAAACGAAGGGGTTTTCGCCATTTTCTCTAAAGCTGAAGTGGCGGTTTCAAAAGATTTTAACTGCAATCTCTATTTCTGGATGCAATTCAATTACGGGATCGGTCTGCATGGCCTCGATGGAAACGGTTACTACGTCTTCCTCGGAAAGCAGCCCAGTTCACACGGTTGTGTTAGAACCGCGAACGAGGATATCAAAATTGCGTACTCGCTCGTTGAATTTGGTTCTCCCGTTCTCGTTCACAGCGGTGGTAACAATGCAGTTACAGTTTCTTTTGTCGATGCTGACGATCCATATATCTACAAACCAACTGCCAACGAGGCGAATGCACTCTTCAAGAAAAGACTTTCCCAACTCTACCGCGGCGAGCTTGAAGATCTTTTTGCGCGCAAAATAGTCATAGACAATACAAACCTCGGGTTCGCTGGCACTTCGATTGGCGATATCTCAAAATTGCCGGATGCCAAACTTTTGCTCTACAGATCGGGAATAGAAAACAACTATCTTGCCGGTGATATGAAGTTGCGCTCAAATATTCCGGATGAAGTTTTAGAAAATGGAAAAGATTCCAATTCGCAAACCAAAAGAGATACGGTACCGACAAATTGAGTATAATGAAGAAGCTCAGAATTATTCCCCTTTTCTGCGTGATCGTTCCACTATTGACTTATTATGGATGCAGTAAACCGGATCCGGTTTTTAAGGTAAAAAAAACGAGCGGAAACGAAATCATTGCCCTCTTCGACGCGTATATTAACGGCGACGAAAAGGCGGAGTCACGGCTCAGAGACCCGTTTGAGCTCAATATTCTGGACGCTAAGTTTTACCGGAAAGCTGAAATTGACAGCATTACCCTGGAGGGTGAGAAATACTACGGGTTGCTTCTCCAGCACAAAAACCCCGCGTATAACAGATTCCTTCTATATAATGATACCCTTGGACTGCTTTTGCATGACAAGAATCTTACCGGGTCGCTACTGTTAAAAAAAATATTTATCGGCGACAAGGAATTCTTCAGTATAATTCAAAAGTTCTCTGTTAAAACGGTTATTAATGTTCAAAAACTAAAGATCTACGACGTTCTAAATGGCCGCGCTTCAGTTTTGTTTGATAATTTAACCGAAGTTTCATCGCCCTCACTCCTCGGAACGATGGTGATCAACTCTGCCAAATCTCAACCGCTTTCGGTTTCATTCAAGCTTTACGGCAGCAACTCCACTTTCAAACCGTTGAAGATCGAGTACACTGAAGATGGAAAGCTATCAGGGAACCTTTCGAAATGGAAAGACCTGCTGAACGATCACATGAAGAAGTTCAGCACGAAAGAAGAGATAATTCCAATTACTGATATGTTGCCGAAATATTACAACACTAAATTTGATCAGTTACGAATGTACCTTCCCGAAAAATGGGAGATAAATAACGGTGTTGAAATAAAATCACTTTTTGAAGAAAAAGTCACCGGAACTGTCGCCGCACGAAAGAGTAAGGAGATTTCGGTTTTTATTTTTAATCTCGGAAAAAACAGTCCGGTGAGAGTATATATAAAGAATATCAATTTTAATCTTTTAAGCGACGAATATTCTTACTCACTTTACGCTTCTGATCCGATTAAAGAAGATGACCAGTTAACGCAGTTCATACTCTCGCGTTGCGAGAATGAAGAATATCTGGTTGCGATCAGATGCAAAAGTGACTTTTACAAGAACAACTACCCGCTCATAAATTACATGATCAACTCGATCAATCTTAATTGTTTCCAATAATTACGGTAAAATATGAATATTTATATTGTCAGACATTCAGAGGCGGAATATATCGGAAGTGGACCCGGTGGGGAGAGACAACTGACAGGTGAAGGCAGAAGATTGATATCAGCCTCCGCGGGAAACTGGTTGAGATTTATAACCCCTCCCGGGTTGATACTCTCTTCGCCCGCTTTGAGAACGATTCAAACCATGGAAGTTATTAAGGAATGCCTCAGATTCGAGGGTAAAAGTTTAGTCTCACAATATCTGAAAAGTGGAACCCCGGTGGCAGACATTTACGCGATGCTCGCGACAATTAAAGAGGAAAATATTATGCTGGTGATGCATGAGCCGGAGACTTCCCTGTTCATAGCTGAAGCCTGCGGAAGCGGATCACTCGAGGTTTACTTTAAGCCGGGTACAATTGCAAAAGTGGTTTTCCCGGGCAAACCAAGATCTCAAGCAGGTAAACTGCACTTCTTTCTTCCGCCTGATATCTTTGAATAAAAAATAAAAAAGGCTCTGACTACACGGGATACATGCTTACCGCTGCTTCCTTCCGGACCTGACGGGGTTGGGCACTTTCCTGTTAGCAGAGCCAAAAATCAAAAATTCAAGACACTAATATAATAATCCCCCGCTTTCTGACAATCTGTCACCCATCCGTTTTCCTTTTGATGCTTCCCCTTTAAAGGTTAAATTTAAAAATGGAAAATATTTTTTTCACAGGAGATCAAATGAGTATCAAACCATTCATAAATGAAGCTTATATAGATTTTACCAAGACGGAAAATTTTGAAGCACAAAAAGCCGCCATTAACGGCGTAAGGAAAATCCTTGGCGCGTCGTTTCCCCTAATCATCGGCGGTAAAGAAGTTGTAACAGAAAGAAAATTAAATTCATACAATCCCTCAAACAAAGATGAACTGCTCGCCGTTTTCAGCAAGGGAGATGTTGAACTTGCAAACAAAGCGGTTGATGAAGCTCTAAAAGCATTCGAAACCTGGCGTTATGTTGATCCTTCCGAGAGGGCTGCTCTTCTTTTCAGAGCGGCTGAGATCATGATAAGAAGAAAACTTGAGATCAACGCATGGATGGTTCTCGAAGCTGGCAAAAATTTCGGTGAAGCTGATGCTGACACTGCTGAAGCGATTGACTTTCTCGAGTTCTATGGACGTGAGATGCTCCGTTACGCGGATAAGCAGCCGATCACACCCCTCCCCGGTGAAGCCAACGAACTCGTATACATTCCACTCGGCGTAGGCGTTATTGTTCCCCCATGGAACTTCCCGTTCGCCATTCTTGCGGGAATGTCATCCGCGGCAATAGTTTCAGGTAACTGCATCGTTCTGAAACCCTCATCTGAAACACCGATGATGGGACGTCTCTATTATGAGATCATGAAGGAAGCCGGCGTTCCAGATGGAGTGCTTAACTTCCTCCCCGGTTCAGGTGCCGAAGTTGGTGATACGCTTGTCGCTCACCCAAAAGTAAGATTTATATCATTTACCGGCTCGATGGAAGTTGGTATACATATCAACGAGCTCGCCGCGAAAGTGCAACCGGGCCAGATCTGGCT
>JAEYUD010000042.1 GCA_023433685.1 Bacteroidota bacterium | reverse complement strand
ATCGAGCGGTTCCCAAGCGCGCGCGGCCCATACTCCATCCTGCCGTGGAACCAGCCAATGATCCTGCCCTCAGACATCAGATCAGTTACCCCGTCGAGCAGTTCATCCGTCTCCAATTTCCGGGCAGGCAGGTTGTACTTCTTAAGGAAATCCTCGATCTGCTCCGTTTTGTAGGCGGGTCCCAACGAAGAGCCCTTCTGGAGGTCTCTTGCACTTTTCGGAAGTGACGGCATACCGAAGTGGTGATGATACGCGATATACGCCGCGCCAAGAGCACCGCCTGCATCACCCGCCGCGGGTTGGATCCAGAGATCATCGAATATCTTCTCCCTCAGCAGAATCCCATTTGCCACGCAGTTAAGGGCTACTCCTCCCGCGAGAACGAGATTTTTCATTCCCGTTTCCTTGCGGATGTGGTGGGCCATGCGAAGGACTATCTCTTCGGTGACCACCTGAACGCTGCACGCGAGATCCATCTCCCGCTGTGTGAGGTTGGTCTCGGGCTCACGGGCGGGACCGCCGAAAAGTTCAGAAAACTTGTCATTGGTCATTTTCAGACCGGTGTTATAGTCGAAATAATCCATGTTCATCTTGAAAGAGCCGTCCTCTTTCAGATCGATCAGATGTTTATATATCGCGTCGACATACACGGGCTTGCCGTATGGGGCCAGACCCATAACCTTGTACTCGCCGGAGTTAACCTTGAACCCGGCGTGATAAGTGAAAGCCGAGTAAAGCAAGCCCAGCGAGTGAGGAAAGTTGATCTCACCCAGTATCTTCACCCTGTTGCCTGAGCCAATGCCATAAGAAGCCGTGGCGTACTCGCCAACGCCATCAATGGTGAGAAAAGCTGATTCCGTGAACTTCGATGGGAAGAACGCGCTCGCGGCGTGTGACTCATGGTGCTCGGGATAAAGGACGGTTTCCATGAATCCGGTTTCCTTCTCGATCAGGTCGGGGATCCACAATTTCTGTTTTAGCCAGAGCGGTATCGCCATCATGAACGAGTTCAGACCCCTGCCGGGATAGCTTAAGTAAGTTTCAAGCAGACGGTTGAACTTGAGGAACGGCTTGTCGTAAAACGCCACCGCGTCGAGATCGGAAACGGTTATCCCCGCTTCCCTGAGGCAATACTTCACCGCGTTCGCGGGAAAGTTATGGTCGTGTTTCTTACGAGTGAACCGCTCTTCCTGCGCCGCGGCTATAACTTCGCCGTCTTTCAGCAGCGCCGCCGCCGAATCATGATAAAATGCTGATATGCCTAATATGTACATAAGATTTCTTTAAAGTTACACGGATTTAGCAGAAAAAGGACTCAGATACACGCGAATTAAACGGATTTACGCTGATTTTTTCTATCATTATCAAATACTATTCTCTTAAATGTTGCTTTTTTGCCAAAATTAAGAACATACCCAACTTCATATTCAGTTGCCTTTAAATAATTTAACAATTGGGCTTCATGTTCTGGTTGTATTGCTTCCGCCACTTTTAATTCAAGAATTATTAGATCGTTCACAACGATGTCAGCGGTATAACTACCAACTTCGATCCTCTCATAGAAGACCTTGATAGGAACCTGTTTTTCTGCTTCAAAGCCTGATTTTTTCAACTCAAAAGCCAAAGCATTTTCATATACCTTTTCCAGGAAACCATAACCGAGAGCTGTATGTACCCGGTAAAATGCTCCAATAATTTCTTTTGATAATTCCTCATAATACATAAAAGTTCCTCCGCGTTTATCTGTAATTCTGAATAATCCCTCCGCGATAATCCGTTTAATCCGTGTGTATCTGCGTCCTGAATTCTTTGGAATCTGCGAATCTGAATAATTCCTCTGCGTTAATCCGTTTAATCCGTGTGTATCTGCGTCCTGAATTCCGTGAAAATCCGTGGAATCCGCGTAACTTTTAAATCAATCTTTCAACAACCTCATTTAATATAGAATTCGAAAGCCCTGTTGCTGCCTCAAGCAAACCCCTGCACTCGGCTTTCATGGTAGCAACATATTCAGCGTCTTTGATGTCTTTGAGGTTGATGAGAACATTCAGTACGCCGCCTTCAACGCCGGTGAGGGAGATGCGGGCACCAACAGTTACATCGGTGATGGAGTTTGGATTGCCGTGCTGTTTCACGACTTCGCAGATCTTGATCGCTTCATGGCTGAGTTTGGCGGTGGTCAGGGGTACCTGAACAGCTTTCTTCAAACCTGCCTGCATCGCTTCGAGGCGGACGGTTTTTTCTTCGGGAGTGGATTGGGGCAGACGCATAGCTTCCATGTATTCGTTGAACGCGTTGGAGTCGTCGTCAATGTTTTTTATGAGTTTATCTTTAATTTCCTGGGCTTTTACGGAGAGGTCATCAAGCATCGCGTCGTGCTCACCGGTGGCTTTTTTGTAAGCAGTGAGGTTTACAACCATAGATGCCAACGCGGCACCGATCGCGCCTGCCATCGCGGCTACGGAACCACCACCGGGAGCGGGGGATTCTCTGGAAACTTCATCCGCGAATCCGGCAACGGAGAGGGACGAAAGAGCTTTTTGGTCATATTTGGGCAGACCAAGCACCCTCTCCTCGATCTTGAACGGGGAGACATCATTAAGACCAAGCGACTGCGAAGCTGTTTTGAGCACATCCATAACGGGGATACCTGCCGGGCGCTCTTGCCTCTTAAGGTAGAAGAGTCCGCTCTCGTAAAGCGCTCTGAACGGCACCATTCCGACGATTTCGCTGCCGGTGATGGTGATGCCCCGGGCTTCGGCAAGCTTCTTTGCCTCCTCGTAAACATCGTGCATCGAGGTGGTTTTGTAATCGGTCAGGTTGATAGATATCTGAGCGCGGTCATACTCGGGCACCATCCAGCCTATCGCCTTGCAGTTTTTGAACTTGCCGGGGATCTTAACCGATTCACCTTCGGGTTTCTGAGGGTTAATTCCGTTCAGTTCGAGAAGCTCGAAGAGGTCAAAGCCGTATTTTGCTTTGCAGTGAGCGGCGGTTTCTTCGATGGTTGTGCCAATAAAATCATCCAGACCCGATGGGTAATGTCCCTCTTTGTATTTCAGAATTGTCGGTCTCTTGTAATAGAACGCGCCGCTTCCTCCGGATCTGGCCGAACGGCCTTTTTCGCGCAGTTCGAACGCGATATCGGTAGCGGCCTTCACTTCACGGGTGTTGAGGTTGATATTGTAGGCGATCAGGAATTCGCGAACGCCCATTACGGTGGCACCGGCTTTGAAGTTGAACTCAACAGGTCCGTGGTCGGGCTTCCATTCCGGCTTTTGCATTTTCTCTTCGAGGGCTTCGTATTCACCCTGACGGATCATGGCGAGGTTTTTCCTCTTGGGATCATTCTGCGAAAGTTCATACATGTAAACGGGGATGCCGAGCTCAGAGCCGACGCGCGCTGCCACTTCATGCGAAATTTTGATCGCCTCTTCAGTGGTCACGCCGCTCACGGGGATGAAAGGACAGACATCGGTCGCGCCCATTCTGGGGTGGGAGCCTTTGTGTTTCGACATGTCGATCAATCCGGCGGCCTTCTTGATGCTCTGAAATGCTGCCTCGGCAACTGCTTCGGGTGAGCCGATGAAGGTTACAACTGTTCGGTTCATCTCGAATCCGGGGTCAACATTAAGGAGTTTTACCCCCTCGACAGCTTCAATGGCATCCGTTATCTGTTTTATTGTATCACTGTTCTGTCCCTCGGAAAAATTCGGAACACATTCTATTATTCTCTCTTCCATCTTCGTATCCTCAAATTTCAAAAAATGCAATTTTTAAATTTAGCTAAATGATATCAGAAACCGCGGGGAGAGGGTTAAAGTAAAAGTTACGCGGATTTCACGGATTATGCACGCTCGCCCCTTCGGGGGATTTCAAGGATGCCATCTTTATTCTGGACAGTAAATCAAAGAGGTACTTAATTCAATCTGTGTAATCTGTGTTAAATCCGTCGAATCCGCGTAACCATTAAAACCTTTTAGAGGCCCAACCTCTATGTCTCCGCTACTGATAATTCACTAAATTGGGGTTTTATTTATCACGAAATTTGAGAGAGCCTCTATGTCCGGAAGAAGAGATTTCATAAAGAGTACGCTTGGTATTTCAGCACTTTTGCTGGCGGAACCGCTTGCAAGACCTGTTGAGAAATATTTGACTGACAGCAAGACCTTAACCAACCCGTGGAGGAAGGTGTTTGGAAAGGTTTCGTCAGGTGGTAAACCCGTTGCCGGAGTGGCGGTTTCAGACGGCGTGTCTGTGACGGTAACAGCGGCGGACGGGACGTATGAGCTCTATGCCGGAAAGAATGAAAAATTTGTTTTCATTTCAAATCCGGCGGGACACGTCATTGCCACCAACCCGACAGGCACTGCACGCTTCTATGAACCGCTCGGAAATGCAGCTGAAATTGAAGCCAACTTCATGCTCACCCCTTCCGGAGATGACACCCAACATTCGTTTTTTCTCCTTGCCGACCCCCAGCCTCTTGATATGGAGGATATCGACCTGTTCAATCAGGAGACAATTCCTGATCTTGTCGAGATGGCAGAGGGACGAAAGAATCTTTTCGCCGTGACATGCGGGGATATTGTGTTCAACGATCTGAAACTTTTCACTGAATATGAAAAAGCCATCAGCAAAACAAGAATCCCTTTCTACCAGGTGATCGGGAACCACGATACCGATTTTGA
>JAEYUD010000033.1 GCA_023433685.1 Bacteroidota bacterium | reverse complement strand
TTACAGTACTGTCGTTCTCGAGATTGTAGTCAACACCTTCTTTATAAAGCTTTTCGACATTGAAATACTGAAGGTTCGCGAGCTGCTGTAAACTTCTGATCATCGCGCCTTTGTTAAAGAAATCACTGGGAACCGTGTAAAGTTCGCGTCTGATAACTTTTTCTTTGGTCTTGTCGTTCCCTTTTATCGAAACCTTGCCAACTTTGAACTGGTTGTTCTCGTTAACGGAGACCAGCACGTCGATCGAATCCCTCGCCACTTTTTTCTCAACCGCGTTAACGGTGAATGTGAGATAGCCGTTGTCGAGATAGAGCGAGGCCACGTCATTCTGCTTTTCGTTGCCGCGAAGATTCTGATTGAATGTCACAAAATCGTAAATATCTCCCGGTTTAAAACCAAGTCTCTCATCTAATACTTCGGAATTGTATACTGTGTTCCCTTCCCACACAATATTTCTGATTTTATATCGCGGTCCTTCAATTATATTGAAGTAAACATCAACCATCTGCTTGTCATCGGTGTAGGCAAGTGAGTCAGAAATGATCTCAGCGTCCCTGAATCCTTTCTTGTGTAGAAAGGTCAGCAGAACTTCCTTGTCCTTCTTTACTTTTTCAGGCTCATATCTTGCAGAACTCCAGAATTTCCACCAGGTTTTCTCTGAAAGTTCACTAAGCTCACTCTTCAGGTCATCTTCAGAGAAAAAGCTGTTACCTGTGAAGTGTATCTTTCTGACACTTAAACGGCTGTTCTCCTGAATTTTGAATTTAAGGAGTTTTCTCACTTTGATCTTTTCGAGAACATTACGGTTAACCCCGGCAAGATCGTCATAAGTGGTTTTTAATTCGTCTGAAAAATCCTTCTGGTTCCTCCAAGTGACTTCAAGCCTTCCGGGAAGGGAGTCGACCGAGAGAAAATCATAGTATAAAATCTCAATTTTGGTGTTAAGGTAACCGTCTTTTGTGTAGGCTTCGGTTATTTTATTCTTAATCCTGATAAGTTCCTGAGGTTTCAATATCTGCCCACGAACCAGAGAGATCATCTCTTCAAGTTCCGACTTGCTCATGGCATCATTTCCCTCTAATACGAGCTGCTCGTAACGGGGATACTCTGAAACTTTGATCTTCAGGAACACGCCGTTCTCAAAGTATTTTTCGATTATTATCTGAATATCGGAGAATATCCTTAGGTCCCAAAGATTTTTAACCGCGCTGATTGTCTCATCACCCGGAATCTGTATCTCCCTGCCGGTATCCTTGATCTTCTTCAGTCCGGAATATTCAATAATCGTGTTGGCATCAGCAGTAACATTACCCTCAACGGAAACAGAAAGTACCTTGTAATAGCTGGAATTGATCTGCGCGGAAACAGTATCGTGAAGAAGGAAGAAAAATGTTATTAAAAGTGTAAATTGAAGTCCTTTTAAGAGGGATCTTGTCATTTTGCCTTAGCCTTGGTTGTGAAGTTGTTCGCTGACCTTGCCAAACCGTCTCTCCCGCTTGCCGTAATCTGCAATAGCTTCGAGAAGGTCTTTCTCCCTGAACTGGGGCCAGAACACGGGGGTGATATACATCTCCGAGTAAGCCAGTTGCCAGAGTAGAAAATTGCTGATCCGCATCTCACCACTTGTTCTGATGAGAAGATCAGGGTCAGGAATGTTTTTTGTGTTCAGATATTTTGAAAAAGTATCAATTTTAATCTCTTCTTCGCTGATCTTTCCTTCCTTAAGGTCGCGGGCGATCGACCTTACCGCGTCAACAATTTCCCAGCGCCCGCTGTAGCTAAGTGCAAGCACCAGCGTCAGGGTTTTGTTGTTCCTGGTTTTGTCAATGGCGTCTGCCAGCTCTTTTTGCACATCTTTCGGAAGTGCCGGGATGTCCCCTATCGCTTGAAGCCGCACATCGTTATTGTGAAGTTCCTGTATCTCCCTGCGCAATACCTTAACGAGCAACCGCATCAATGTGGTCACTTCTGTCTTGGGACGTTTCCAGTTCTCAGTGGAAAATGTGTAAAGGGTGAGGTATTTTACTCCGATCCTGGCGGATGATTTCACAATCTCCCGGACTGATTCAACTCCTTCACGGTGCCCGGCTATCCGGGGCAAATTCTTGCTTTTTGCCCACCTTCCATTACCATCCATTATGATGGCAATGTGGCGAGGGATCTCGGAACTGCTTTTAGTTGCTCTCGGGTCAGATTGAGATGTTGCTGATATTGTGTTGCCCAAATGCGGACCGGTTAGTTACAAAAATAAAAATTCAAAGAAAGGAATTTTAAATAATTTTGGACGGATAAACAAATCCTAATCCATCAGAGTAAAAATGGCGAGATTTTTCTTGTAAAAAAAGTCAAAAAGAAGGTAAAAAAAGCGACTTCCCCGCTTAATTTATGTAAAGGGGGGAAGAAGCCTTGCCTGTAACAGGCGAATCTGTGATAAGTGTCCCGGTTTCAACATCAACAAGGTAGAGTTCAACGTTGAGTGAGATGTCACTCAGATCTGAATCGATGAGATGTTTGATGAAAAAATAGTTCTTCCTGGTGAGCGCGATAAACAGTTTTACCGGATTTCCACTGTAAGTTGACTTCCTCTCTGCAAGAAATCTGATTTTCTGTTTAATAAAATTAACGTCAACCCCGGCAAGGTCATCCAGCACAATCCCTATCGCGAATTCTTTTTTCTGTTTGGCGAGAATATCTATCTGAAATTCACCGATATCCGGTGGGTCAGGCAGGTAGGTTCCAAACCGTCTTCCGATCGTCGAGTAACCACTCGCGCGGAGTTTGAAATAAAGCTTGTCGGTCATGTCTCTTTTGTCAAAGGTTCTC
Organism: Bacteroidota bacterium; assembly: GCA_023433685.1. Classification (GTDB taxonomy): domain Bacteria; phylum Bacteroidota; class Ignavibacteria; order Ignavibacteriales; family Ignavibacteriaceae; genus UTCHB3. The sequence continues at coordinate 4,606 of JAEYUD010000033.1, read as the reverse complement.
ATGGTTCTGTCTCCTAACTGAAACGGGCCGCGTTCAAAAACCTGGGGGCGAAATTTTCGTTTGCAAGCACTTTGATGTTGTAAATCTTTTTAAACTCGAATCTCTGAACAATGTCACTGTCGTCGATCTTGCCATATACAGTCTTCTTTCCCTCTTTATCAATTGATATGAGGTATGGGTCTATTACAAGCTGGCGCATTGAATAGTAGAATCTGATCTTGTTCCTGTTTCTTATAGCTTTTGATAAAATCTCACTTTTCATGACTGTCTCCTTAGTTATACCATCTTAAAACACCGACAACCTTGCCGGCGATCGAGAAATCACTTGTTGGCTTTACCTCAATAACCGGGTAGGCATCATTTTCCGGCATTAGTAACGTTTTTCCGTCTTTCCTGATATATCTTTTAACTGTTGCTTCACCATCAACCATTCCGACTATTATGTCATAGTTGTGAACCGGTTTCTTGGGCGAAACAACCACGATATCCCCTTCATAAATACCGGCGTTTATCATGCTCTCACCTTTAACTTTAAGCGCGTAGCAGTCATCCGTGGTTCTGACGAACATTGAATCGATCACGATGCTTCCTTCAAGATTCTCTTCAGCGAGGATCGGAAGACCGGCGGCCACCCTTCCCACCACGGGCACGTTGATGGCAGACTCCCTTTTCATTCTGGTTTCATAGTCGCTCTCAACTTCAGATTTTATCGAGATTCCCCGGCTGATGTTGCTGCTCGCGTTCAGGTACCCCTTTTTTGCCAGACTGTCAAGATGCTTCTTGGCAGCGGATGGAGACCCAAAACCAAAATGATTCGCTATCTCTCTTACCGAAGGAGCGTATCCATTGTTCCCGATGTATTGTGTAAGATACTCAAGTATCTCTTTTTGTCTTTCTGTAAGCTCGTTTTTCATTGTTCACCAAAAGTAATCAAATGTTCACCACAAATATAGTGAACAGATGTATACCTGTCAAGCACTTTCTGAAAAATATTTTAAGAAAAATGAATTACATTGCCGTTCACTTCCACAATGGTTATATTTTTGATTGATTTATTTAGAATTTAGGTAAGAATTGAAGATACTTGTTTCAAATGACGACGGTATTGATTCCGGTGGAATTATAGCCCTTTCACGCGAGTTAAGAAAATTCGGAGAGGTGTACATTGTCGCTCCCATCTTTGAGCAGAGCGCTGCCGGCCACTCAATAACAATGAAAAGACCCCTGAAGGTTGTTGAACATTTCATCGGTGGCAAGTTTTTTGGCTACGCCATCAACGGTACTCCGGCCGACTGTGTGAAGATCGGCATCACCAAGGTGCTCAACTTCATCCCTGATATTGTTGTCTCCGGGATCAACCACGGATCAAACACGTCAACCAATATAATTTATTCCGGTACCGTCTCCGCCGCGCGTGAAGCTGCAATGATGGATATCCCGGGAATCGCGTTCTCGATTAATGGCCGCACTTCCGAAAATATTAACTGGGCAGCTGAAGCCGCCGCCAGAATAACGGTTAAAACCCTGCAACACGGATTTAACAACGGTAAACTCCTGAACGTTAATTTCCCTAACATCCCTTTCGCGGAAGTGAAGGGAACAATGATTACCCGCCAGGGAAGATCAAAATTTGCCGACTCATACAACACGGTACACGATGTGATTGGACGCGAGTATCACCAGTTAATAGGCGACTTTGTAAATCTCGACGGGGATGACCCGGAAATCGACCAAAACGCGATCGAAAACGGCTACATTTCGATCACCCCTATAAAACTTGACTCAACTGATCACGAAGACTATCAACTTATCAAAGAGTGGGATTTCAACTCTGTAATAAGCAGGAGTTGAACCGGCTTTGCCTGATTCCCTCTCGATGCTGATCTCCGGATCATGGCTGTATTACGCGGTTTTTGCCCTTTTGGTCATTCTTGTCGCCGTGTTTTACTACAGGATCACCATCCCGGTGGTCTCACGGCCTAAAAGATATTTCCTTCTCGCCCTTCGCGGCGCGGTTCTTCTCGTTTTACTCCTACTGATGTTCAACCCGGTACTTAACCTCGGGTTCTCGACCGTTGAGAAGCCGGTGAATTACTTTTTCATCGACCGTTCAGCCTCCATGAAATTCGATGACGGTACAAAAAGAACTGACGCCGTAAAAAAGTTCATGAATGATCTGGCAGCATCTCCTTTGGGAAGTAGTGCCGTTGTTCACACTTTCGCCGGTGAAGTGGATACAGGACTGATAACTTCATCCAAAGCTTTACCTGCTTTCGACGGCTCACTGACAAACTTTGAGTCGATTTTCAAATTCATCAACTCAAAGAAAACGGGCAATTACTCTGTTACCATTATTTCAGACGGAGTGATAACAGACGGGAACGATCCAATGCTGATCGCCGAAAAACCGGGCATGCCTGTTTTCAATGTGGCAATTGGAGACTCGGGAGCGAAAAAAGATATCGCGATCGAAAATGTATCTTACAACGAATACGTTATCAGAGGGAGCCGGACACCCATCTCACCCACGATCAGCTTTGCGGGTTTCCCCGGCACGGAAGCAAAGGTTGAACTTCTTGAAAGCGGCTCTGTTATCGCTTCAGAAACCGCCTCACTCGAGAATGACGGCACCACTTCCCTCCTTTTTAATTATGTGCCCAAAACCACTGGAGTGATCAAACTCGCCGTGCGGGTTCAAACTTTTCCGGAGGAAGCCAACAAGGCGAACAACCTTTTTCCTTTCTTCATTAACGTTACGGACAACAGAAAAAAGGTACTCGTTCTCTCCGGAGCGCCAACACCCGATGTGGCTTTCGTAAAAAATGCCCTGTCAGGTGACTCAACCATCACCGTCCGGTCGATGACTTTCGATGCCTCAAATGTGCCGCTTGAGAAGGATATAAACAATTCGGTTTTCGACAGCGTGGGGGTGCTCTACCTGATCAATTACCCCTCGGCAGCAGTTCCCGCGGAAGTGGCAGACAAGGTTCTGCAGCTGATCTCCGACCGTAATATCCCCTTTTTCATCCTGATCAATCAATATTCCGATCCGGGAAGACTCAAGAAAATTGAACCTTACCTCCCCGTTACCATTAACGCCGGTGCCGGCGTCGACTATGAGGGACAACCTGCCATGGCTGAAGGAGTGGAACGCGATCCCATTTTTTACTCATCCTCACCCGGTTCCGTGAAAGAGTGGGAGGCACTTCCACCCGTCTACATCCCGAATCTCCGTGGTGTGGCAAGGCCCGAAAGCAAGGTGCTTGCCAAAGTAAAGTTGAATGGCAAGACCCTCCCCGACCCACTGATCATCAGTCGCAATTTCGGATCAAAAAGGTCACTCGCGATCATCGCCTCCGATATCTGGAAGTGGAAGCTCAAGGCGAAAAATGAAAAACTCTTTGACGATTTCCTCTTCAGCTCCGCGAAATGGCTCGGCGCGGTTAAAGACAGAAAGAAATTTTCGGTTAGAACCAACAAGCGCTTCTACTCACGCAACGAGCAGGTTGAGTTTATCGCCGAGGTGTACAATGAATCTTTCGATCCCCTCTCCGATGCCGAAGTGAGGGTCATGCTCAACTCACCCTCCGGGAAAACAGAGTTTACCCTCTCACCCGCGGGCGCGGGCGTTTATCTCGGTGTTTACAAACCGGAGCGACCGGGTGATCACCTCTTCACGGCTGCCGCCTCACTCGATGGCAAACCGGCCGGCTCTGATCAGGGTGTTTTTAATGTGGGAGATATCGATATCGAAATGGTCGATCCCTACACAAACCCCACACTTCTGCGTGATCTTTCATCGGTCACAGGAGGTTCTTTCTATACTTATAACAACTACCTCCAACTCTTCGCGGAATTAAAAAAATTCAATGATGAGGCATCTCAAACGAAGAAAGAGAATGTCTCTCACCCACTCTGGAACAATCCATGGCTGCTCGGTTTGCTCGTATTGTTCCTCTCAACCGAGTGGTTCTTCAGGAAAAGGGAAGGAATGTCGTAGTGAATCGAAGTGTAGCCTCCGCTCTCGCCGATCTCCTCTCACCGAGGTTCTGCGCCCAATGCGAAACGAGACTGGGGGTAGCTGAAATGTTCTTCTGTGAAGAGTGCACCGGTAAAATTCCGGTTCTCAACGAAGAAGAACTCTCACGGATATGCAACGATCACTTCCCTCAAGGTGAAATTGATAAAATGATCTCGATAGCTGAGTTCGCGGAGCTCTCCCCGCTCAGAAATTTGATCCATTCTCTTAAATACCACGATCACTTTGAAACAGGCGAGTACCTTGGTTCCCTCCTTGGGAAACTGCAAAAACCACTGTTCGATAAATTGCAAATAGACATGATAATCCCCGTTCCGCTACATAAACTTCGTTTGGTGGAAAGGGGTTACAATCAGTCTCTCGAAATCGCGAAAGGCCTCGCGGGTGTGATTTCTGTTCCTGTTGAGAGTGGCGCTGTTGCACGTTTCAAAGCGACACATCAGCAGGTTGCTTCTGTTAACAGGCACGAACGGGAATTGAATATGAAGGGGGCTTTTAGGGTGGATCATCCTCTCCGGATCGCCGGAAAGAATCTGCTTGTGGTAGATGACGTGATCACCACCGGCT
>JAEYUD010000201.1 GCA_023433685.1 Bacteroidota bacterium | reverse complement strand
CTGTTGGACAGACCCGGGCGCACTGCCCGCAGTCGACGCACTCAACCTCACCGAGCTGTTTCGCGAAAGATGGGGCCACGATGGCATCGCTGCCCCGGTGGGCGAAATCGAGAACACCGATCCCCTGGATCTCGTCGCAGGCCCTTACACAGTCGCCACAGAGAATGCATTTGTCCATGTCGCGGATGAGCGCGGGGGATGATCTGTCGATCCCCATGCCACGGAGCCTCTGTTTGAATCTGACATCCTCTACCCCGAGTTTCGAGGCTATCTCGAGGAGTTTGCATGAGTCGCTTTTCACGCAAGAGGTGCACTCCCGCTTGTGTGAGGCGAGGATCAGCTCGATGTTTATCTTTCTAATGTCCCTCAGTTCTTTGGTGTGGGTTTTCACCCTCATACCCGGTTGAGGCTTCATCGAGCATGATGAGTTGATCCCTTGTCCGTCAACATCAACGAGGCATAAGCGGCATGCTCCGTAAACGCTCAGTTCCGAGTGGTAGCAGAATGTCGGGAGCTCGATATTTGCTTTTCTTATCATTTCAAGGAGGTTTTTCTCCCCGTTTATTTCAATTTCCCGTCCGTTAACCGTCAGGGTGTTTTGTCCGTTCATTTTAAACTCCTTCCGATATGGCGTCGAGCCTGCAAGCTTCGATGCACGCTCCGCACTTAATGCAAAGCTCTTCATTAATGAAGTGTGGTTGTTTTTTCTCACCTGAAATGGCACCAACCGGGCATTTCTTTATACAGAGGCCGCACCCTTTGCACTTCTCTTCTATAACCACGGGGGTCAGGAGGGCTTTGCACTCTTTAGCCGGGCACCTTTGCTGGGTTACATGTATTTCCATCTCTTCCCTGAAGAGGGAGAGAAGTGAGAGGACGGGGTTGGGGGCGGTTTTACCGAGTCCGCAGAGAGAGGCTTTCGTGATAGCCTTTCCGAGTTGGTCGAGGATCTCAAGCGTATGCTCATCTGCTTTTCCCTCCGTGATGTCTTCGAGGAGGGAGAGCATCTGTCTTGTTCCCTCGCGACAGGGGACGCACTTTCCGCACGATTCATTCTGAGTGAACTCCATGAAGTATTTCGCGATCCTCACCATGCATGTGCTCCGGTTCATGACCACGAGTCCGCCTGAGCCGACCATTGCTCCTATCGAGCGGAGTGAATCGAAACTCAAGGGGAGATCAAGGTGTGCTGTCGTGAGGCAACCGCCTGAAGGGCCTCCGATCTGAACGGCTTTGAACCCGTCGGGATCAACTTCCCCATTGTTTCCAATGACACCTCCGCCAATATCAAAAATTATCTCGCGTAAGGTTGTGCCGAAGGGTACTTCGATAAGACCCGTGTTCACCACATGACCTGTAAGGGCAAAGGTTTTTGTGCCGGGGGAGTCTTTTGTGCCGGACTGTCTGAAATCAGCCGCCCCGTTCCGGATGATCCCCGGTACCATGGCGAGAGTTTCAACATTGTTGATAATGGTTGGTTTGCCGAAAAGCCCCGACTGCGCCGGAAATGGCGGTTTTGGGTTGGGCATTCCCCGTTTCCCTTCGATTGAGGAGATCAGGGCTGTTTCCTCACCGCAGACGAACGCGCCCGCGCCTTCCATCACATTGATATGGAAGCTTTTTCCTGTTCCGAAGATATTGTCGCCGAGTATTCCATACTCAAGCGCGACTTCAACCGCTTTTTTGATCCTTTTCACCGCGAGGGGGTACTCGAGTCGCACATATACATATCCCTCATCGGCACCGATCGCGTACGCGGCGATGAGCATGCCTTCGATCACGGAGTGGGGGTTCCCCTCCATCACGCTTCTGTCCATGAACGCTCCGGGGTCGCCTTCGTCTCCGTTGCAAATGATAAACTTTTTGTCGCTCTTCTGGCTCTGGGCGAGTGCCCATTTCTTTCCGGTGGGGAAGCCGCCGCCGCCCCTGCCTCTGAGGCCGGAGTTTAGAATTTCATCGCAAACATCAATGGGCGACATTTCCCTGAATGCTTTTTCAGCACCGAGGTAACCACCACGGTGGATGTATTCCCTGATATCTTCGGGGTCGAGGTTGCCGCAGTCGCGAAGAACGCGGCGGGTCTGTTTCTTGTAAAAGTTGATGTCGTGAGCTGTTCGGCACGGTTTTCCGGAGGAGCCTTTGTAGAGGAGCCTCTCCACAGGGCGGCCGTTCATCACTGTTTCAGCGACAATTTCCGCCACATCTTCAGGTTTTACTTTTATGTAAAAAATTCCTTCGGGTTCAACCGTTACCAAGGGACCCATCTGGCAGAAGCCCTGGCAACCGCTTCCGGTCAGGAGGTCGAATCTCTCTTCCTCTTTTCTCAGTTCGGTTTCAAATTTTAACCCGGTAAGCCGGGCGATGTTAAGGAATTCGTTCTTTATTTTTTGCGCGCCGTTTGCCATGCATCCGGTTCCGGCGCAGATAACCACACGGCGGTTCACCTGTGAGTAGAGTTCGCCGTACTCAAGGGCGATTTTTTTCAGGTCAGGCATGCTGTTCATCTTCAACCCTCTCATTAGTGAGTATTTCATCAATCATAGCCGAGGTTTTTCCCGGTGTCATAAGTGAATGTACTTCTTCGTTAACCACAACCACGGGGGCAATTCCGCACGCTCCGAGGCATGAGACCGTTTCGAGCGTGAAGAGGAGGTCACCGGTTGTGTGTTGTTTTGCTGAAAGAGCGAGTTTCTTTCTGATCTCGTCAAGAAGCGGGGTAGAGCCTTTCACATGGCAGGCTGTGCCGTCGCATACTTTTATAACATACTTTCCTTTCGGTTCGAGCGCGAAGTGGGCGTAGAATGTTGCCACACCATATATACGGGCGGGTGAGATACCGAGTGCTGTGGCTATGTAGGCAAGCACATCCTCCGGGAGGTAGCGGTACTCTTCCTGAACATGCTGAAGTATCGGGATCAGTTTCTCAGGTCTGTATTCATATTTTTCAAGTATGGCACATACGGCGGCGAACTTTCTTACCGCGGTCACGGGGGTTTCGCTGTGCATTTTATTTCCTTATATCTGTTCTTTGAGTGATTGTCCGAGTTTCCTGGTAAGTACCGAGAGGCCCGACTGAAGCAGGGTGTTCTCGACAATTATACCGGGGGGAACGCGGAGTTGGATGGGGGCAAAGTTCCATATCGCCTTGATTCCGCCTTCAACCATTGCATCGGCAACCTTTTGTGCCTCAGCCGCGGGAACGGTGATCACACCGATATGCACGTGCATCCTCTGCGCGAGACCCGTAAGGCGGTCGATATGGAAAACCGGGATGTCGCGAATGACGCCGTCAACCTTCGAAGTGTCGGCATCGAACGCGGCAATAATATTAATGCCGTAATTCTTGAAGCCGGGGTATCCCAGGAGCGCGGTACCAAGACTGCCGGCACCCGCGAGGAAGGCGTCACTCACATTATCCCAGTTAAGGAATGATTCTATGGCATGAATCAATTCGGGGAGCGGGAAACCCGTTTTGGGGCGGCCCGTTATCCCGGTAAACTCGATATCTTTTCTGACCTGTGTTGAGTCGAGCGATAACTCATCGGCGATCCTGGTGCTTGAGACCTCCTTTACACCTGCCTCTTTAAGGCGGGAGAGAACCTGAAGGTATCTCGGGAGTCTTCTTAGAACCGGCTCGGGAACATGTTTGATCTCTTTTGTGGTCATAATTTCTTTCTTTTTGCGTGTTTTTCTAATCGAGAAAAATATATCGAGAAATTTATACTGATTAAAATATGGAAAATTCCGATATTTGTCAAGGGATTTTTCTAAAAACCGGGAAAAATTTGCTTTGAGGAGAGTTTAACGGGGGCGAAAAGGGTGTTAATAGTGATATCCTGCAGGTGGCACGGAAATTGTTTAGGAATTGTACCGGATCGTTCCGGAATTTGAGATCGGATGAGAGATGAAAGAAAACAGATATATTTATACGAACAAAGCGAAGTGTCAAGACTGTTACCGCTGCGTCCGGGTATGCCCCGTGAAGGCAGTCGGCATCAGGGAAGGTCAGGCCTATGTTGATGAGAACAGGTGCATCTTCTGCGGCAAGTGCGTGGTCGAGTGTCCACAGGGGGCAAAGGCCTACCGCAAAGACATTGACAAGGCGCGGGAACTGCTGGCTGGTGAAGCCGGTGTGGTAGCTGCAGTAGCGCCATCGTTCGCGGGTTTGATCGACGCGAATCTTGTAAGGCGTTTTCCCTCGGCACTAAGGCTGCTGGGCTTCTCAACGGTGGTTGAAGTGGCTGAAGGTGCATACTATGTGACAAAAGAGTATCTTAAAGCGGCCGAAAAGGGGAAGGGGGTGATCACCACTTCATGCCCCGCGGCGGTTGAGTACGCGAGCAAGTACAGACCTGAGCTCCTTGATAAACTTATTCCCGTCCCCTCTCCCATGATCGCTCAGGCGAAGCTGATAAAACGGCGGAAGGGACCATTGGTGAAGGTCGTGTTTATAGGTCCGTGTGTCGCGAAAAAGATGGAGGCCGATCTTCCTGAGTACGGTGGTCTGATAGATGCCGCCCTCACCCTTGAGGAGCTTTTCGACTGGTTCGAGGCTGAGGGGATCGACCTCAGCCTCCTCGAAGAGAGCGGGTTCGACATGGAAAAATACACCGGTGGTGAGGCCTACTGCATCTCGGGTGGAATGGAAGAGACTGCGGCACTCTGCGGGGGCACATCGAAAGGGAAAGAGATACTTTGCCTGAGCAGTTTCGAGAGAACAGTTGAAGCATTTAACATCGTCGGAGAGGGGGAGGAAGGTCTGGTTCTGGAACCTCTTGTCTGCTCGATGGGGTGCATCAACGGACCCGGCATTCGCTCTGATCTTAATATTTTGCGCAGGAAAATGAATGTTCAGGCATACGCCGCATCAAAGCGGGAGCGGGGCGAAAAGCTCGTTGAAGAACCACTTCAGCTTGTGACATCTTTCCACGACCTCTCCGGGCCTGTGAAAACGGAATTTTCAGAAGAACAGATAAGGGAAATCCTGCAGTTGACGGCGAAGTTCGCCCCGGAAGATGAGCTTAACTGCGGGGCGTGCGGTTATGAAACCTGCCGCGATAACGCCCGGGCAGTGCTGACAGGAATGGCAGAAACGGGGATGTGCATCCCCTACATGAGGCGTTTCGCTGAAAGAAGGGCGGATGAGATAATTGACCGTTCTCCGAACGGGATTATTGTTCTCGACCGTTCCCTTAATGTGGTAAGCATAAATGAAGCTTTCAAAAAGATGTTCCTCTGCACCGGCTCCGTGATCGGAAAACACATCTCCCAGATAATGGACCCCGATCTTTTCGAACAGATGAGGGCCGGCACTTCTCCATTGATCGAAGAGACAGTGAGCATCGCGAGGTACAGTCTAACGGCAGAAGCGAAGATATTCAGAATAAATGAAGACAACATCACGGGGATATTTGTCGATATCACGGGCGTGGAGACGGGGAAGAAACAGCTCGATCAGCTGAGAAGTGAGACGCTGAAAAAGGCGGAAGAGCTGCTTGAGCACCAGATAGCCACCGCCCAGGTGCTCGCGAAGATCCTCGGCGAAGGCACCGCCAAGAGTGAAGCACTTCTTGATAATCTTATGAAACTTACTGAAGACAGCAACCGTCAGGGACAAACAAACAAGAACAAGTGGTTATGGGATATTTACACTTCGAAGTAGAGACAGCACAGAAACCGAAGATAAAGGGACTCCCAAGCGGTGACCTGATCGAAGTGATCCGCACCGGGGCGCATACAACCGTGCTCCTCTGCGACGGGCTCGGCTCGGGCATTAAAGCAAACATTTTTGCTATGATGGCCGCCTCCAGGCTTAAGGAATTGCTCAATTCGGGGTTTTCGCTCCGTCACGCGTTCATGAACACCGTTGTCACGATGGAAGAAGCGAAAAATGCCGATCTCCCGTATTCAGCCCTGACCATGATGCGGATACTGAACGACGGTCTCACAACGATCCTCTGCTACGAGACACCACTTCCGCTGTTTCTTTCCGGAAGAACAGCCTACCCTCTGAAAGGGCGTACTTTCAATAATGGAACGGCTTTCGTAACCGAGTTTAACTGCGTGATCGGGCAAGGGGAAGGGGTGCTGCTCGTTTCCGATGGCGTAACACAGTCGGGAATTGGCGGCAGATTCATCACCGGCTGGGAGCTTGAGGGAGTGAACGGCTACTTGACCTCACTTCTGAGCAAGGGCGCGGCGATGAAGCACATCCCTGCGCTCATCGAAGAAGAAGCACTTTCCAACTGGGGCAGGAAGCAGGGGGATGATGTGAGCGCGATACTCGCCTTTTCAAGGAAGGGGCGGGTGGTCGATCTTTTTACCGGTCCGCCATCAGATCCATCAATGGATCAAGAGGCATTTGAGACATTTTTCGGAACGCCGGGTGTAAAGATAATCTGCGGTGCTTCAACGGCAAAGATCGCCGCCAGGTATCTGAACAAACCGCTGAAAGTTAACGATGATTTTGCCGATCCCCTCACCCCGCCCGATTACGACATCGAAGGAGTCGGTCTCGTGACGGAAGGGGCTGTAACCCTCAATCAGGTTTACAACATCTGGGGTGAAGACACGGCAAAACTCGATGCGAACAACCCGGTTACGGTTCTTTACTCACTTATTACCGCGGCAGACAGGGTTAACATACACCTCGGAACAGCGAAAAACCCCGCCACCGATGATATCGACTTCACCCGCCTCGGCATTCTCTCCCGCGATAAGATCATCCCGCTGATAGTTGAGAAACTGAAAGCGGAAGGGAAGCTGGTGGTACTTCGATTAGTGTAGAGTGTGGAGTGTAGAGTGTAGAGTGTGGAGATTGCCGTCCTGATCTGGGTTAGCTTTTCTTCTTAACGACCTCAAACACCCCTACACTAAAACTTCACATTTCACAGTTCACAGTTCACACTTCAAACAGGCTTTACCGCTGACATCCCCCCATCAACATGAATGATCTGTCCTGTTATCCAGGAGGAGGCATCGCTCAGAAGAAACTCTGCCGCCGAGGAGATATCTTCGGGCTGGCCGATCCTTCCGAGGGGATGGCGTTTGTCTGATGCTTCCACTTTTTCGGGGGTGGAGAGGAGCTTGCCTGCCAACGGTGTATTGGTTAGTGATGGCGCGATGGCATTAACTCTTATCGCGGGGGCGAATTCAGCCGCGAGTGAGCGGGTAAGACCCTCAACCGCGCCTTTCGCGGAGGCGATGGAAGCGTGGTAGCTCATACCTGTCTGAACCGCGACAGTGCTGAAGAGCACGATCGAAGAGTTGCCCGCCTGTTTCAGGTTCGGGAAGAGGTGCTGAATGGTTCTTACCGCGCCAAGGAGGTTTATATTCAATTCATTCTGAAAATCGTTGAGGGAAAGTGCCTTGAACGGTCGAAGGTTGATGCTTCCCAGAGCGTAGGCATAGCCATCGACACTTCCTTCTATCTTTGGGAGGGCAACTGACTGATCAACAAGGTCGGACTGAATATGAGTGTAGTCCGGGTGCCAGATCTGTGATTCCCTTCTCGCGAGGCCGGTTACTTTATTTCCCGCGGCAAGTAAACGGTTGGCAAGATCGAGGCCAATTCCGGATGTGGCGCCAGCAATAACGAAATGCTTCTGCATGTATCTCCTTTTTTATCAGAGAACATTCGGAAGCATTGAACTGTTCAATTAACCTGCTCCAGTCACATAACCCTCACATAAGAATCACATAAAAACCCGTTCCAGTCACATAACCGTCACATAAAAACCCGTTCCAGTCACATGTCAGTCACATAAGAACCGGTTGATGAGAAAAAGCTAACTTCATTATTTACAATGACTTAACTTTTTCAGGGAAGACGTGGGGAGGATGAAAATGGCTATCCAGTCACATAACCGTCACATAAGAAATACATAAAAACCCGTTCCAGTCACATGACAGTCACATAACCGTCACATAAAAAATATTTCTCTTCCTAAGCCCAGAATGGCACATAACGGGCGAACTTTTTAGAGCGGTTCTCTGAATCCTTGGCTTTTATGAAATCTGCCTTGATAGTCTCTGATATTACTCTTGAGACCATCGAGTAGTTTGCCTCGGATATGTTAAACCGGGCGCGGAGGGAGTTATTAGTCATCTCCTTATTTGACACATACTGCAGGCAACAATGCTGATAGCATGCCCTGATACGCTCGTCGCGCGACATATCCTTAAAACTCTTGGGTGAAAAAAGTATAGCCCGGGTATTGTCACCGGGAGCCTGAAAATCAGGAGCGGGGAGTTGAAATGCCTCAATGCTGAAGATAACCTTGTCGATCCCGCTACCCCGTTCTTCACAGACATTGATTCTTCTCATAAAAGCGGCCAGGGCATCATTGCGTGATCTTGGTGGTTCATCGATAAACCTGATTGTTTCAATGAGGGGTTTACCCGGATTTGTAATCTCAATTCTATCGGAAAATATCTCGATCATCGGGCCCGCACCAGATATATAGAGGTCTTGATGGATCAAAGCATTAGCCACCAACTCACGAATGGCAATTTCAGGATAAACCCGGACATTTTTTCTTAGCGCTGTTTCGATAAGTTCGTTTTGCGGTAATTGGCCATTTACGGTTTCTATTACCTCGCTGAAACTCACGGCATAACCTTTTGAGTTTTCAAATTCTCTTTCGGTAGTGATCCTGGAGTCTCCTTTGTAGACAATAATACGGACCGATTTTCTTCGCAACCGGGGAAATGAACCCAGATCTTTGGCGAAAAGTATTGCACCAAGGTTCAGAATATCGTAACTGCCGCCCTGATTCCGCCGAATGAAAGATTCTTTGACGAGTCTTTCAAGAATACCGTTTTGATCCCCTGGTAATGGCTGGTCAAGTGATTCAAAAACAGCAGGAAAATTCAGAAACTGGAATACACCATTGGAGTCAAGGTCAGCCAGGGCTACCTCTTCTTCGAATCGCTTTTTAGAAAGAACATCCCAAAGCAGTCTTTCCTTTTCGAGGTGATCCTTTAGTTTCTTCTTGTATGAACCAATTCTGATGTAAGCTTCATTCTTGAATTTGACAGGTGCTGTTGAAGCCGGGGAAATAACAAGCAGGATGACATTCTTCCCATCTACAACAGTTTTATGGAATGAGAAGTGAATTTTTGGATTCAGAAGATGTGAAAGCCAGTTCTCCAGTTCCTCATTTCCAACCTTGTATGAGGAAGGATCAAAATTTGTACCGACGATCTCAATTGTGGAGTCTTTTACTCCCCAGCAGATATAACCTGATGGCTTGTTAGACAAGGCAGCTGAATTAGAGATTGCGGAGAGATACTCCCCGATTTCCTCCGGTTTGGAGTTGTCTTGTTTGAACTCAACCCACTCACATTCCCGGGGAAGCATAACCAATTCTTTAACAATCTTTTCTACTTGCATAACTTCTGTGAAACTTTCAATTCAATTGATCAAATTTAAGAAAGTTGAAGGAAGTTTGTGCCGTTTAATCCTTGTTTTTCAGTTCAGTCACATAACCGTCACATAAGAATCACATAAAAACCTGCTTCAGTCACATGTCAGTCACATAAGAATCACATAAAAGCCCGTTTCAGTCACATGTCAGTCACATAACCGTCACATAAAGCCGGGGAACTGGATACACATCCGCTGTAAACTAAATTTTCCCCCTTTTTGTATCCAAATTATTGATAAATTTGAACGGATCAATTATACCAAATCTGAATTTGACGAGAATATTTCCCCAAGGTAGCGGAGAAACATCAATAATGGCAAAAAGAAGCCTTTTTACACTGCTTTTCATACTTTCAATAACACCATTTACCTGGTCGCAGACCGTAGCCGGCAAGTACGCGGGTGAGTTTCTCGCCATCGGAGTTGGCGGGAGGCCCCTCGGAATGGGTGGAGCTTTCACCGCTGTGGCGAATGACATTACCGCGGCATATTACAACCCATCGGGTCTGACGCAGCTTGATTACCCTCAGCTCTCCCTGATGCACGATCAGCGTTACGGTAATCTGGTGAATTACAACTACGCCGCCGTCGGAATCCCATACGGGAAAGACTACACCTTTGCGGTTTCCGCGCTGCGTCTCGCTGTTGATGGTATTTATGATACCCGGGAAGCTCTTTACGACGCGAACGGCGACGGTATTCTTGATATCCGCACCAACGACAAACTTGATTACTCAAAAATAAAAGAGTTCTCGAATCAGGATTGGGCTTTTTACCTCTCAGCTGCCAAGAAAATCGATGATAAACTTTCGATCGGTGCCAACTTCAAAGTTATCCGCAGGGATATTGCAGAGTTTGGCGCCACCGGTATCGGTTTTGATGTGGGCGCGATGTACAAAGCAACAGACGAACTGGTGCTGGGCGCTGCCGTTCAGGATGTAACCACCACATTGGTTGCCTGGAGCACCGGAAGAAATGAACTTATCACCCCACCCTTAAAGCTTGGTGCCGCCTACTCAATCAACATCCTCGGCGGTATTCTCCTCCCGGCGGTTGACTTCGATGTAAGATTCGAGGGAAGAAAATATGCCGCCACATTCAACATGGGCCCCGTATCAGTTGATCCCCACTTCGGATTTGAGTACAACTTCAAAAACGTGGTTGCTGTCCGCGCCGGTTACAACGATGTGAAGCAGTTCACCATCGGTGCCGGTGTAAAACTCCCCAAACTTAACATCGATTACTCCTTCGCCCGCTTCAACATGGCCGAAGATGACCGTCTTCCCGACTCACACAGAATTTCGATCACACTGACGCTGGAGGAGCCGAAGTTTAAGAGGTAGAGAAGAGTGTATAGTGTGGAGTGTAGAGTGTGGAGAGGGAATTGAATGAGTTTTAAGGAGTTCCATGAATTGGATGTCTGGAGAGTCGCAAAGGAGTTGGCTGTCCTGACATATAAAGTTACGGACTCCTTCCCGCCAAAAGAGATGTATGGTTTAACTTCACAAATGAGACGATCTGCCGTCTCGATTCCGTCTAATATTGCTGAGGGGATCGGCAGAGCAAGTGTGAATGATATCATTCATTTTCTTATCATTGCCAGAGGTTCATTGTACGAATTGGACACACAGATCCGTATTGCCCATGAGATCGATTTGCTTGGTATAGATGAACTTCGGACCATCTCTGATAAACTACTTAATACAAAACGCCTACTTAACGCTTTCATAGGATACCAAAACACTAAAAAGTAAACACCTCCACACTCTACACTCTACACTCCACACTCCACACTCCACCCCAAAAAACCACCGCTCATCACTAAAACCTGAAATTCCCCTCTCATAAAGGTAATTTTCGTACAACTATTTTCATCTCTCCGGGTCTAAACCTCTAAAACACAAACAGGAACCGCAACCATATGAGAAGAGCAACGTTACTTTTCTTCGTTTTAATAGCTGCCGCGCAGGTTTATGCGGGCGGAACAAAAGGCTCAAAAGAGATCAAGATCTCACGAGCGAGTTCACCGGTGGAGGTGGATGGCAAACTGAATGAAGCAGTGTGGCACAATATGCCCGTGCTTGAGTTCTTTCAGCGCGACCCCGAGGAGGGAAAACCTTCAACCCAGAAAACCGCGGTGAAGGTGACCTATGATGACGAGGCTTTTTATGTGGCTGCATATTGCTACGATAGCGACCCCGACTCAATAGTTACTGTGCTGGCGAGAAAAGATCAGTGGGTACAGTCTGATAACTTTATTGTCTTTCTTGATCCCTACTTCGACAAGCGCTCCGGATATTATTTTTACGCGACACCAAGTGGCTCGGTGGGTGACGGAACACTTTTTAATTCAGACTGGGACGATAACTCATGGAACGGTGTCTGGGAAGCCAAAACCCAGCGTACCGGAGACGGCTGGACAGTTGAAATGCGCATCCCTTTCTCACAGCTTAGATTCAACAAGCGCCCTGACATGACCTGGGGTATCAACTTCAGGAGAAATATTGCCCGCAGGAACGAGGAAAGTTATTATGTGCTGGTAAAGAAAAGTGAGAGCGGTTTCGTTTCGAAATTCGCGGAACTCACAGGTTTCGAAGAGATCAGTGCAGGCACAAATCTTGAAGTGCTGCCATATATGGTACAGAAGGCGCAGTACCTGATCCATGACCAGAACGACCCTTTCTACAAAAGCAGCCAGTACAAAACCACTTTCGGCGCGGATATAAAGTGGGGCATTAACAGCAACCTCACACTTGATATGACGGTTAATCCCGATTTCGGTCAGGTGGAAGTGGACCCCGCTGTTCTGAATCTTTCAGCCTATGAAACATTTTATGATGAAAAACGCCCCTTCTTCATTGAGGGATCGAACCTTCTTTCATTCGGGTACGGCGGTTCAAACAACAACTGGGGTTTCAACTGGGGCGGACCAAATATGTTTTATTCAAGAAGAATCGGCAAAGCTCCAACAGGGCCGGCTGCCGATGGTGACTTCGTTGATTATCCGACGGAAACACAAATCATCGGTGCAGCGAAACTTACCGGCAAAATATCCGACGGATGGTCGATCTACGCCCTTGACGCGGTAACCAACTCGATGAATGCCCGTTCATACACCAACGGTCTGACATCAACAAAGCAGGTTCAACCCCTTTCAAATGCCACGGTGTTCAGAACATTAAAAGAGTTTGACCAGTCACGGTACGGTCTCGGATTCATGGGTACATCAATGATCCGCAAGTTTGACGACGGGTCACTCCGCGATAACTTCAGCAGCAATTCATACGCGGCTGGCGTTGACGGTTGGTTCAACCTTGATTCCGCGAAAATTTACGTGGTAAATGGCTATTTCATCACCTCCGGGGTGAACGGAAGCAAGGAGTTTATCAACGATCTTCAGGAGAGTCCGACCCACTTCTTTCAGAGACCGGATATGAAGACCAGGAGGCTTGACCCCAATGCCACTTCACTTAATGGCTGGGCTGGAAGGGTTGCCTTCAACAAACAGGAGGGTGAGTTCTATGTTAATGCCGCGATCGGCGCCATTTCTCCCGGATTCAATGTTAATGATCTTGGCTTCGCCTGGAAAACCGATGTGGTGAACGCTCACTTGGTAATGGGACTCCGTGACTACAAGGAAGATTCGTTCTCACGCTCGAAGAGCATTTACGTTGCTCATTACAGGTCGTTCAATTTCGACGGCGAGACAGAGGGTAACGGTGTTTTCACCATGGGTAACATGAAACTACGTAATTTCTACTCATTGAGATACAACTTTGGTTATGAATTTGAAAGACTGAACACAAGACACACACGCGGCGGTCCCTCGGCAAAAATGCCTGCCGGATTTAACGGGGCGGTGGGTTTCTCATCCGATCAAAGCCGCGACCTGACAGTGGATGGTGACTTCTATTACGGTGGCGACGACCTCGGAAGCAGATTCTACAATTTTCAGCTTGGTGGCTCATGGAGAGCGAGTGAAGCTCTCAGGCTCACGATCTACCCGGGCTATGAGATGAATTTTGATAAAACCCAATGGGTGGCGAATGTTGACGATGCCGCCGCTACAAAAACCTATGGCACAAGGCACGTGTTCGGATATCTCGATCAGAAAACACTCTTCGCGACCATCCGCCTCGACTATACATTTACCCCGACGATGAGCCTCCAGCTCTTCGCGCAGCCTTTCATTTCGATCGGAAAATATTCCGAATTGAAAGAGCTCGACAGGGAAAAACAGATGGATTATACTGTTTACGGTACAAAAGGGACCTCGATCGGCTACGATGACGCTAATGGTGAATATGTGATCGACCCCGGTACCGGAAACAGGTTCGCGATCGAAAATCCCGATTTCAACTTCAAGTCGCTCCGCCTGAACCTGATCTATCGCTGGGAGTTCCTCCCCGGTTCAACCCTCTTCCTGGTGTGGAGTCACGACAGAACGAACTTTGATAACCCGGGACAGTTCCAGCTTGGCAAAAGCTTCGCCAATCTGATGGAATCGGAATCGAACAATATCTTTATGGCAAAGATCACCTACTGGTTCAATGCCGCCAGGTTCCTTTAATTAATGGTTAACGGTTAGTCCGCGGCGGCGGATTAGAGGTCAGTTAAATCAATACTAACCTCTAACCACTAATCCGCCGCGGCGGACTAACCACTGAACACCTCTCTTCAAGTATTGAACCATCATTAACCAACCGTTGTTATAACATACATTGAGCAAGTTTTATTACCGCCCGTCATTTTAATATTGCATGAGGGGCGGAATGTTTTCAACTTGCAAACTGCTTTTTACAAATTCCGGTTGAGAATGAAGAACCTCAGGTCACTGAAGAAATATTTCGCGCGCTACAAAACCGCTTTAATTAGCGGTGTTTTGTTTATTTTAATCTCCAACCTTTTCAGCGTGTATGTCCCCCTGATCATAAAAGACTCACTTAATGATCTTCAGAAGGGGATATTCGAAGAAAAACTTGTGCAGTACGCCCTTCTTATTGTGGGGTCGACCCTCATATCCGGTATTTTCCGCTTCATGATACGTCAGACGATCATAGTTATCTCCCGCAAAATTGAGTACGACCTCCGTCAAGACTTCTGGGAGCACATCCAAAAACTTTCATACCGTTTCTTCCAGAATCACTCGACCGGAAACCTTATGGCGCACGCCACCAACGACGTGAGCGCGGTTAGAATGTTCATTGGTCCCGCGGTCATGTACTCAATAGATACATTGATAAGGATGATAATTGTTGTCACCATAATGTCGATGATCAGTTGGGAAGTGACGCTCTGGAGTTTGATACCACTTCCACTCCTCTCATTTCTTGTTTACAAAGTGGGGAAAAAGGTTCACAGCCGGTTCACTCTTATTCAGGAGAAATTCTCTGATATTACCACGAAAGCCCAGGAAAACTTTTCCGGGATCAGGGTCATTAAATCGTATGTAGCGGAGGAGCGTGAGATAGAGGATTTTGAGCGTTTGAACCGGGAGTACCTCACACGGAACATGAGTCTCGTTAGGGTTCAGGCACTTTTTCAGCCGACACTTTTTCTTCTAACCGGTCTCTCGGTGATCATCGCGATCCTCATAGGCGGTTCGATGGTGATAAACGGCGCGCTTATGATAGGTGACGTCACCGCGCTTGTAATGTACCTTGGCATTCTGATCTGGCCCATGATCGCCTTCGGTTGGGTGATCAACATCATTCAGCAGGCAGAGGCCAGCATGGCGAGGCTAAACAAGATTCTTGCCGAGAAATATGAAATTGAGGATGTGGCGGATGAGCTGAGCATCCTGAATCAGGTAAAAGGGGATATCGAGCTTAAAAATGTTTCATTCAGGTACAAGGAAGACCTCCCCTGGGTGTTGAGGAATCTTGACCTTAAAATACCCGCGGGTCACTCACTTGCTCTTATGGGTTCGACCGGAAGCGGAAAGACCACGCTTATTAACCTGATTCCGAGATTATTCGACATTACCGAAGGTGAAGTGCTGATCGATGGTGTGAACATAAAAGACATATCACTCGGCACCCTCAGAACCGCGATCGGTTTCGTGCCGCAGGAGGCTTTCTTGTTCTCTGACTCGATCAGAAACAACATTACTTACGGAAAACCCGGAATTTCAGAGCAGGAAGTTATGCGTAAGGCAGAAATCGCGCAGTTTTCAAAGGATGTGCTACAATTCCCCGCGGGGTTCGATACAGTGGTGGGTGAGAGAGGCATTACACTTTCGGGTGGACAGAAACAGAGGGCGGCTCTTACCCGGGCTTTAATTACTGAACCGAAAATTCTGATTCTTGATGATTCATTTTCAGCAGTTGATACTCACACAGAAGAAGACATTCTTAAGGGTTTGAGGGAATTTATGAAAGACCGAACCACCATTATGGTCAGTCACAGGGTCTCAACCGCAAAGGATGCCGACAAAATAGTAGTGCTTGACAAGGGGAGGATTGCTGAACAGGGTTCACACGAAGAATTGATAGAGCTTAACGGGATCTACGCGGGTATTTACAGCAGACAACTGCTCGAACAGGAAATCGAAGAAATATAAGGAGCCAGACCATGCCACAGATTAAGATCGTATTCTTCGAGATAGACGGAGAAGAGAAAAAATATGTCAGACGCAGATTCGATAAAAACTACATACTTGAATTTCATAAAGAACCCCTCACTGTAAATAATCGTGACCTCGCCAAAGATGCTGATGTGATCTCGGTGTTCATTTATTCAAAAATGACCGAGGCGGTGATGAGCAGTCTCCCCAGGCTTAAGCTTATAGCAACACGCAGTACGGGCTTCAATCATATTAACCTCGACGCGGCGCAAAAAAGGGGTGTCTCGGTTTGTAACGTCCCTTATTACGGAGAAAACACAGTCGCGGAGCACACTTTTGCCCTGATTCTTGCTCTTTCCCGAAACCTTCACAGAGCGTATGTGCGCTCGATCCAGGGGAATTTTTCCCTCGAAGGTCTGAGAGGGTTCGACCTTAAAGATAAAACCATTGGCATAATCGGCGCCGGAAGCATCGGCACGCACGTAATAAAGATGGCAAAGGGATTTGGGATGAACATTCTTGTTTTCGATCCAATGCAGAACCACATCCTCGAAGAGATTCTTGAGTTTAAATATGCTTCGCTTGACGACCTGTTGGCAAGCTCCGACATTATCTCGCTCCACTGCCCATACAATGAAAACACCCATTATCTCCTTAACATGGACAATATCGGCAAGGTTAAGAAGGGCGCGCTCTTCATTAACACTGCCCGGGCTGGCCTGATAGAGCCTTCGGCGTTGTATCACGCGATCGACACAGGTATATTCAGCGGAGCGGGGCTCGATGTTTTTGAAGGTGAAGACCTTGCAGCTGAAGAGAACCAAATGCTCTCTAAAAACGTGGCTCCGGCCGAAATGGAAGCACTTCTTAAAAGAAACATCCTTCTCAGGAAGGAAAACGTAATTATCACCCCTCACATCGCTTTCGATTCAATCGAGGCGGTCGAGAGGATACTTGATACCACCGTGAACAATATAAAATCGTTCTACGGCGATGAAAAATACTATAAGATCATATAGGAAACGATGGCAGCCAAAGCACACTCTGATGATGAAATATTAGGCAAAGCGTACGACTCCAGGTTGATGAAGAGGCTTCTCGAGTTCGTGAAGCCTTACAAAAAATACGTGGTTCTCGCCATACTATTAAATGTACTTGTTGCCGGTTTGGGTCCACTTCGCCCATGGCTTACCAAAGTGGCTATTGACGACAAGATAATGAACAAAGATTATCACGGACTTATACTCCTTTCGCTCGGGCTGTTTGGCGCGCTCGCTGTTCAGGCTGTTATTCAGTATGTTCTCACATACTACACGCAGCTGCTCGGACAGAAGACGATCCTCGATCTGAGAAGCAGGCTTTTCCGCCACACACAAAAACTGGCGGTCAGTTTCTTCGACAAGACACCGATCGGAAGACTCGTAACAAGGGTCACGAACGATGTTGAGTCGCTTAACGAGCTCTTCACTTCCGGCATTGTGATGGTATTCAGCGATGTTTTCATCATACTCTGGATCCTCGGTTTCATGTTCTTTATCGACTGGGAACTGGCGCTGATAACCCTTTCAGTGCTGCCACTTCTGATATATGGAACATTTCTTTTCAGAAAAAAGGTGCGCGAGTCATATCGCGATATCAGGATGTATCTGGCGAGGCTTAACTCGTACATGCAGGAGCACATCACCGGCATGAGCGTTACCCGGCTCTTCAACAAGGAGAACGAGGAAGCTAAAACATTCGCGAAGATCAACGGCGACCACAGGGATGAAAACATCAGATCGGTGTTTTATTATGCCGTTTTCTTTCCCGGGGTTGAGTTGATCTCTTCGGCAGCCATCGCGCTTATAATCTGGTACGGAGGTGGCGAAGTTCTGCAGAAGCACATCTCGCTCGGCGTGCTCTTCGCGTTCATTCAGTATACTGAAATGTTTTTCAGACCCATCAGAGACCTTTCAGACAAGTACAATATCATGCAGACAGCAATGGCATCATCGGAGCGGATATTCTCACTCTTGGATGATCAGACCATGATAAAAAATCCTGAATCTCCGAAGCCACTCGAAGAGGTGAAGGGTAAAATAGAATTTGACAATGTCTCATTCGCTTACAATGAAAACGATTATGTGCTCAAGAACATTTCTTTCTCGATCAACCCGGGTGACACAGTAGCCATTGTTGGTGCCACGGGTGCAGGTAAAACCAGTATAATAAACATACTTACCCGTTTTTATGATATCAACAAGGGAAGTATCAGGCTCGACGGGGTTGATATCCGTGAAGTTGATAAAAGAGACCTGCGCAAGAAGATTTCGATAGTTTTGCAGGATGTTTTCCTTTTTTATGGTACTATCAAGTCGAACATCGGCATGAATGACCCGCTGATAACCGATCAGATAATAGAAGGGGCTGCACGTCACGTGGGTGCTCACAGGTTTATTGAGAAACTCCCCGGAATGTATAATGAACCGGTAAAAGAGAGAGGCGCAACCCTCTCGGTGGGCCAGAAGCAGCTTATCTCATTCGCCCGGGCACTTGCTCACGATCCGCAGATACTTATTCTCGACGAAGCCACTTCGAGCGTTGATACCGAGACCGAGAAGATGATTCAGGCAGCCATTGACACCCTTCTCGAGGGAAGAACGGCTATCGTGATCGCCCACAGGCTCTCGACCATCAGAAACGCTGACAAGATCATAGTTATGCACAAAGGCGAGATCAAAGAGATGGGTACGCACGAAGAGCTCCTTGAGAAGAGGGGTCTATACTTCAAACTGTACCAGCTCCAGTACAAAGATCAGGAGATCGCCGCCTAAAATATTCAAAAATGCCGCGATAAACTGCACTTATCGCGGCATTTCCCCCTTTCCGCTTCTTTTCTTCTCTCCCAAGTATTATATTTCAGCAGATCAATAAAATTTATATACATACGGAGATACAATTAACATGTCGCAAACCCCTTTTATGACCCTCGAGCGGTTCATCATCGAGCAGGAGCGGAAGCATCCTGAGGCGACGGGAGCCCTTTCGAGGATACTCTCAGACCTTTCGATAGCCGCAAAAATAATTTCAAGAGAAGTAAACAAGGCCGGTCTTGTTGAGATACTCGGTTTCACCGGTGATACCAATGTCCACGGCGAATCGGTTAAAAAACTCGATATTTACGCCCATGACATGCTCTTTAAGGCGATGGATCATGGCGGTCAGCTCTGCATTATGGCATCGGAAGAGGAAGAGGATATAATCCACATCCCCCACCACTTCGAAATAGGGAAATATGTTCTTCTTTTCGATCCTCTTGATGGTTCCTCGAATATCGACGTTAACGTGAATATCGGAACCATTTTCAGTATCTATAAAAGAGTCTCCGAAGGTGACGGACCCGGAACACTTGAAGACTGCCTCCAAAAGGGCGTTGAACAGGTTGCCGCGGGTTATGTGATCTACGGTTCTTCAACCATGCTTGTTTACACCGTTGGTGAAGGAGTGGATGGATTCACACTTGATCCTTCGATCGGCGAGTTCATCCTTTCACATCCCAATATGAAAATCCCTGAAAAAGGGAAGATATACAGCATCAACGAAGGAAATTACAAGTACTGGCATCCCGGACTGAAAAAGTATATCAAGTGGCTCCAGGAGGAAGAGAAGGAAACGGGCAGGCCTTACTCGACCCGCTATATCGGATCAATGGTTGCCGATGTTCACCGAACCCTGCTCTATGGTGGTATTTTCATGTATCCTGCCGACAGCCGCAACCCCAAAGGGAAGCTAAGGCTCATGTATGAGTGCAACCCAATGTCGATGATAATTGAAGCTGCCGGAGGTAAAAGTCTGGATGGTTACAAGAGGATACTTGAGCTAAAGCCACAGACATTGCATGAGAGATGCCCGATATATATCGGGAGCCCCTATGATGTCGACAGGGTGGCAAAGTTCATAGCCGACACAGACGCGGAGCTTGAAAAGCCCCTCTGAGCCGAAAATGGTGAGTTAATGAAAAAGGCTGTCCCTCGCGGACAGCCTTTTTGATATCTATCCGGGGAGTTTAACCGATTTCAGTTTTTCGGTGATCAACGCGGCAAGATTCTCTCTGGTGATACCCTGGATGGTAAATTTACCGTTAAGGAGCATCACTGAAGGTTCGTCACCCTGTTTATTCACATACTTAAAGAGAACATATCCGAGGCGGTGTCTGTCGTTTGCCATTGGGAGATACTCTTTCAGCTCTTCAGCGATGGAATAAACCTGTTTTTCAAGTGAATCAGCCGGGAACTCAATTGTTTTGGGTCCGGGAAGTGTAGTCATATTCTTTGTCCGTCTAAAAATTTTTATTCGCTATATCAAAAATAATAAAATTTTTAATAAAGTGGTGAGTAGTGAGAGGTTAGAGGTTAGAGGTTAGAGGTGGGGGAATAACATTTAACATTTAACATTTAACATTTAAAAAGGCTTCCCCTCTACACTAACGGTATTATTCAGGCAAAGTCTTATTAGTCCATTGTTTTACTATCGTATAATTTAGAGAGTAAAATAATTTAAATATTGCAATGATAGACGATACAGCAAAAAGATTTGCAGACCTCACCTGCATGCTCTCGAGGGAGTGTGGCAGAAAAGAGGAATTTTTTGCCAGGTGTTACAACCTTACACCGGCAGAGCTCAGGATGCTGATGCTCTTTGGCGACCGGCAATTTATCGCGATCAAAGAACTCGCGAACATGATGGGGCTCACTCCGGGAAGAATAACCCATATCCTCACTTCCCTTGAAGAGAAGAAACTCGTTCAGCGCAAACAAGACAGCTTCGACAAAAGAAGCTTCAATGTTTACCTGACAGGACAGAGCAGGCCCTACATAAACAACATAAATTCGGGACATGTTTTAGTACATAAAGAGATATTCGATACTCTTGATGTCGGCACACAGGAAAACGTGATCAACGTTATGGAGTCGCTGATCAAGGCGATGCAGAACTGGGTGCTTCAGGAGTCAGAGCGCGAATTAAGCGTCTAAGTTTAGAAGAAGCTCCCTGAACCGGCGAAGTCTTCATCAAAAACCAGTATATGGCTCTTCCACGGGGGAAGATCAATGTACAGGCCTTTCCCGGTTAGCTCGGCTACAGCCCTGATGTAGATTATGTCGTTCATTACATCGTTGAAGAGTACCTTGTCATCGGAAGTGGTGAAACTGAACTTCAGAAAACATTGTGAGGCTACCGGCGAATAATTTACCACAACTAATATGTTGCGTGCCGCGAGTTTCCACTTCCACGCGAGCAGGTTGCTGTTGGTGTGGTTGTCATCCCATGCTTTATGCGCGAAGAGGAGCTCCCATGCCCCGTCCCTGAAGGCCCTGTCGAGAGTTATCGCAAGCAGTTTCTCATAAAATTTTTCGATTTTCGGGTGTTGCGGCTCTTTCGCCTCCCGGCCGAGTTGCATCACCTGTTTCAGTTTTCGCCCCTCCCATTGCCCATCCTGATAGAGCATTAGCCCGGGAATTGTAGCGGCAATGGTTGCTGCTGCCATCGATTTATCGTGACCGAAGACGTGCAGCGCCCTTTCCTCCTCATATTTTTCAATATACCGTATCGATTTTTGCTGAACCGTCAGATCGGCGGTAAGGTGTCCCCTGATCTCGGTGGGGCCGTTCTTGGAGAGGCGGTCGTAGAGCATTTTATCGGATGTGTAGTCGAAACCAAGCCTTTGGAGATCGCGCTCGAGCCCCCAGTAAGTTTCTGCGATAAATATGAAACCGGGATCAAATGATTTTATCTCGTTGATGGCGGCCGACCAGAATTCGCCCGAGCTTTCAGGGAATTTCGATTTATCCGCGGCACCGCTCCAGGTGTTCCCGAAGACGTTATTAAGTACCAGCATCGCCATCGCGCACCTTACACCGTCACAGAGGCGGCTGATATTCTGAAGTGTGCCAGCCATGTAGTCACGGGTAAGAGGGTGGTAATAGTTTAGCTGAACTGTATCGCGCCAAGCGGGGAAGAAGGGGTCTCTTCCGTGGGAGAAGTAGAGCCCGGGATGCTGCGGAATGGTAAAATAAGTATAAGGTTCGTTTTTCCACGCTTCGCGGTCAACCTGAAGGAATATCTCCGGATTCTCATGGAACACCCTGCTTGTTGAACCGAAGTGGTTAGGCACAAAATCGAGAATAAGCGCCATCCCCAGCGAGTTTAGCTCCTTCTTCAGATCGAGCAGGTCTGCTTCAGTGCCGAGTGCCGGATTAACCGAGTATTCGTTGATCGCGTAGGGCGAGCCAATCACATCGGATTTTGTCCAGTCTTTAAGCCCGGCGTTATACTGTTTTATAAGCTCGGGCGTAAAGCACCCCTCATCCAGGTTATCCGTGCATGTTTTCCAGATGCCGAGGAGCCAGATGAAGTCGATACCCTTCTCCTTCAGCCCTGTCCAGACCTGATGGGGGATATCTTTAATTTTAGCGTTTTTCCCGAATCTTTTTAACCAGACTCGGGTATTTATTTCGTAAAGTTTTGGATTATTCAACATATAACTACCCATTCTTTCTTAAATTTGGGCATTCGATCGGTTATTTTGATAAACCCTTAAATCTCACCGTTAAACCTACAAAACTTTTTGGTGAAAGGAAAACAAAAATGAAACTGGCAACCCTCTGCTACGTTAAAGATGAAAAACAGGGCAGAACACTGATGATGCACAGGATCAAAAAAGAGAACGACATGCATGAGGGGAAGTGGAACGGGCTTGGCGGCAAGTTTGAACCGGGCGAAACCCCCGAAGAGTGTGTTATCAGGGAAGTGCTGGAAGAATCAGGGCTGCACATCACCAACCCCCGGCTTGAGGGATTTATTACCTTCCCGGCTTTTGACAACATCGAAGACTGGTACGTTTTTGTTTTCACCGCCACTGAATTTACGGGCGATCTGATCGAGTCGCACGAAGGTGAGCTCCACTGGATCTCCGACGATAAACTCTACGACCTCCACCTCTGGGAAGGCGACACCATCTTCATGCGCTGGCTCGGCTCCGGCAAGATTTTCTCAGCCAAATTCGAGTACGACAAAGGTGAGTTCGCCGGGCACTCCGTGGTGTTTTATTGAGTAAATGACCTTTCGCCCGAACCGGGTTGGTGTCATTTCTATTGTGCCGTGGGAAATATTAAGATAACCTCCGGAAACACTTTCCTTTTAAATAAATATATGTTATATTGTTCATTAGTAATGAAAACTTTTGTTCATTAGTAATGAAAATAAATTTAAATGATTACATTACAAACACTTACAGACGTTGTACTCCGCCAGAGAGAGTTTTTGCTCTCAACTTCTGCCGGAATTCCGCGTGAGAAATTCCCTTCGGTCACACCAATTCCGGGAGTGGCATCGATAATCACAGGAATAAGAAGATGTGGTAAAAGCACTCTTCTCCGTCAATTGATCGAGGCATCGCCGGGTTTTAGCTACCTCAACTTTGAAGATGTCAGATTGTTTCAGTTTGACGAGGGGGATTTCGCTAAACTCGATGAAATTTTCGGTAACAACGAGACCGTCTATTTCTTCGATGAGATACAGAACATAGTGGGTTGGGAGAGGTTTGTGCGTACACTGCTTAATCAGGGAAAGAAGGTTGTGATAACCGGCTCAAATGCCTCAATGCTCAGTAAGGAGCTTGGTACCAAACTGACAGGCCGCCACATCGCCACCGAACTTTTTCCATTTTCATACAAAGAGTTCTGCTCGTTCACTCAGCTTGAGCCTTCGGTTGAAACGTTCGACCGGTATATCGGGAATGGTGGTTTCCCCGAGTATTTGAGGATAAACGACCCGAATCTGCTTCAGACACTTCTTATAGATATCCTCATGCGGGATATCATCGTGAGGAACGGTCTCCGTGATGAAAGCCTGGTAAAAGAGCTGGCGCTCTACCTTATCACCAACGCGGAAAAAGAGTTTTCATTTAATTCACTGAAAAACCTGTTCGGCTCAGGCTCGGTAAACACGATAATATCGATAATAAACCACTTTGAAAACAGTTATCTGTTTTTTACAGTGCAGCAATTCGATTTCTCATACAAGAAGAGAATTGTTGCCCCCAAGAAGATTTATTCGATCGATACCGGTATGCTGACAGTGAATACCTCTTCATTCTCATCTGACAGGGGTAGACTGCTTGAGAACTCAGTGTTCCTCCACCTTAAAAGGGGCGGGGGTGAAGTTTTCTACTTCAAGGGGAAAAGGGAATGTGACTTCATAACACGATCTGCAAGAGGTGAGTTCGCCGCCTATCAGGTTTGCCACGATTTAAATAACGACAATCTTGAGAGGGAAACCTCCGGTCTGGTTGAAGCCCTTGGCATGCTCCAATTAGACACCGGGTACCTGATAACAAGAAACCAAACCGATCACTTCACCATCGAGGGGAAGACTGTAAAGGTGCTCCCGGCGTGGAAATGGATGCTGTAACACCTAATTTTAACAACTAAATATCCCCTTGTATATTACCTCTATTTTACTGAAATTTAAAGTCCCTTTCAAACATAATCGAGTAACAAAATGTTTTTCGCTTCAGTGGTAAGAAATACCCTCGCTCTCTGCCTTGTGGCAGTTTTTGCCCTCTCCGCGCAACAGGTGCCGCAGAGAGTTATTTCAAAAGGAAATGTTGACTATCTTTCAAACGAACTGATAATCAAATTCAGGTTTCAGCAGCCAACGGATGCCGCGGGAAGTGTCACCCCTTTGGCCTCAATCGCAGAAAGACTTGAATTCCTGCAGGTTAAAAAGGCAAAAACCCTCTTACCGGTGAAAGCCATGAAGGCAACCACTTCGGGACTCGACAGAATTGTGTCAGTTACTTACGCTGCTGATATCGACCCCGTTTATGCTGCCACAAAACTCGCAAAAGTTTCAGATATCGAGTGGATCGAACCGAGGTATGTCTATAAATCAACCTTTGTGCCAAACGATCCCCTCTACAATCAGCAGTGGTACCTTCCCAAAATTAAAGCCCCTGAAGCATGGGATATTAATCAAGGCTCACCCTCAATTGTTGTAGGAATTGATGATACCGGAGTTGACTGGGATCACCCCGACCTCGCGGGGAACATCTGGATCAATCAGGGTGAGATTGAAAACAACGGAATAGACGACGACAACAACGGCTACATCGACGATTACCGCGGATGGGATTTCGGCGGCTCGAACGGCACCCCCGACAACAACCCGATGGAAGATGCCCCTGACCACGGCACCCACGTTGCCGGATGCGTAAGCGCTTCAACCAATAACGGTACCGGAGTAGCCGGTATCGGCTTCAGCACTAAAGTTATGGCGGTTAAGACTTCAAGAAACGATCAGCGTGACCCCTCTTCCGGCGCGCCATATATCGTTTATGGCTACGAGGGTCTTCTTTATGCTGCTCAGAACGGCGCGAAGATCATCAACTGCAGCTGGGGCGGCGGCGGTTACTCACTTCTCGGACAGAACATCATAGATGAAGTTACCGCGATGGGCACTGTGATAGTAGCAGCAGCCGGTAATGAAGCGAGCCGTGACAAGTTTTACCCTTCGGCGTACAATAATGTACTCTCGGTGGCCGCCACCACTTCCTCCGATGCCAGATCATCATTTTCTAATTATGGCTATTCTGTCGATGTGGCGTCACCGGGAAGCAGTATTTATAACACCTGGCAGAACAACACCTATTCCAGCTTAAGCGGCACTTCGATGGCTTCGCCAATTACCGCGGGACTTGTAGCCCTTACGATGGCACAGTTCCCGAATCTGACACCACTTCAGGCAGCCGAAAAAGTACGCGTGTCGGCAGATAACATCGATAATGTGAACCCGACAATGGTCCAGCTTATCGGTAAGGGGAGGATCAACGCCCTGAGGTCACTCCAAACGAACGATTTCACCTCGGTCAGAAGTGTTGAAGCTGTATTTTCTGATGCCGTTACCGGGAACAACGACGGAATCTTCCAGCCGGGTGAGACGATTTCGGTTATGGTACGGTTCAAAAACTGGCTTAACCCCACTTCAAACCTGAGTGTTACCCTGGTTAGCAAGACTTCAAACGCGACAGTTGGCGGCAATGCCACAGCGAATTTTGGTGCAAAGGCCACGGGTGAAATATTCGACAATTCAACCACCCAGTTCCAGTTCACCATTTCACCCACCGTACCTGAAAATGCCGACCTGGCTTTCATCTTGAGCTACAGCGACGGGAGTTACACAGACTATGAGTGGATAAACACCACCGGCAACCCGACTTATGCCACCACCATGGGCAATATGGTTGCGGTAACCGTCACTTCTGCCGGTAACCTTGGTTATGCAGACTACCCAAACAACACCAAGGGTCTTGGTTTTAGATTCGATGGTGGAAACAGCATGCTCTTCGAAGGGGCACTGATGCTCTCAACCGCCGCGAACCAGATAATCAACTCGGCAAGAGGGACAACTCAGAATGTGCAGGATAAAGACTTCCAGAGCGAAGTGCCGTTTTCTCTCAAGATCCCCGGAGTTAAAGCCGATGTTGAAGGTTATGGAGTCTTCAACGACAACCTTGCAGGCGGCTCAAAACTCGGGCTACAAATAAAACAGAGGTCATACAACTATTCAGCAACCGCTGATGAGGATTTTACAATTATCAGGTACACCATTAAAAACACCTCAAACAGCGCTGTTACCGGGCTCTATGCCGGGCTTTATTTCGACTGGGATCTGATAGATGGTGCCGGTGACCGCACCGAGTGGAACGCCGCGGGCAACTACGGAAAAGTCTGGAACAACAACACCGCATTTACCACCAAGGTTGGAACCGCGCTTGTAAGCGGAACGAATTACAGTTTCAAACCGATAGCAAACGATGGCTCCGCCGGCGGAATTAATGTTTATGACGGCTTCACGGATGCTGAAAAATGGACATCACTTTCATCTGGTGTTGTGGCCGGCCAGATCGGCGCGGGCGACATTTCCCACGTAATCGGCGGTGGCCCATATAACATCGCCCCCGGAGACAGCATCGAAGTGGCGTTTGCCCTCGCGGCAGCAAACAGTGACGCTGACCTCGATCAGGCGATCTCGAACGCCCGCGGCAAGTGGACAGGCATCACTTCGCTCAAGGATTTCGGAAACGAACTCCCCGGTTCATTTGCTCTCGAGCAAAATTTCCCGAATCCGTTCAACCCCGAAACCGTTATCCGTTTCGCGTTACCCACGGCCGGAAATGTTGATATAACCGTTTACAACTCACTCGGCCAGAGAGTGATGACCCTCTTCAACGGTCAACGCGAAGCCGGCTACCATCAGGTAACATTCAACGCCGCCACCCTCCCCAGCGGACTCTACTTCTACAAGGTTGAGGCGGGTGTTTACTCCGCGGTGAAGAAGATGGTTTTGATGAAGTAGGGTGCCAAGTGAATTATTTGACGCTTGTATTTGTTTAATTTGGATATCGATAACTAAAAGAAGAAGAACATGATCGGAGTATTAAAGATTATTCACGTGGTGAGCGCCGGATTGTGGCTCTCGCTGCTGATCTACGGGTTTATTTTAAGGGGCAGGATGGCGCAGGCCAAAGGAACGCCCGAAGAGAAAGGGCTGATTCTTACATGGATAAGCTCGATGAACGTACTTGGTATTGTGGGCTCGATGGGCGTGCTGCTCACGGGGCTTTATCTTACTGTCGCGATGGATTATGGATTCTTCAAGTTCGCGAGCGGTGCCAACCACTGGCTCTACACAAAACAGTTTGTTATGGTGATCATTCTCATCCTTATCGGTGCGGTGATGATTCCAACAGCGAAGAAGATCAAGGGTCTTCTTCTGCCCGACTTAAAGTCAGACCGGCCACTTTCTGAAGGCGCGTATGCCCTTCTCGGCAAGCTTAAAAGAGTTGACATCAGCATGAGCGCCCTCGTCATTCTTAACATTTTAATGGCGTTCTCGAGATATTTTATAAAGTAATTTAATGCAGAAAATTGCCGTTTTAGGCTCCTCCGGTTCAATCGGAGTGAACACCCTGGAAGTGGTGCGCCACCTCCGGGGCAGGTTCAAGGTAACTGCCCTTAGTGTTAACAGCAGGATCGATATTCTCGAGGCTCAAATAGCCGAATTCAAACCGGAGGCGGTCTGTGTGGTTGATCACGATGCCGCGGCAGCTCTCCGGCAGAAAATAGACCCCTCTATCCGCGTTCTTTCAGGCGAGGATGGACTGATAACCCTCGCGACGGAAACTGATTATGATGTTTTCGTCGGTGCCATGGTCGGGTTTTCCGGTCTCGCCCCCACTGTTGAAGCGATCAGAAAGGGGAAGAGGATCGCCCTCGCCAACAAGGAAACACTTGTGGTGGCAGGCGAACTGATCAAAGAGCTTTGCTCTGAGTATGACTCGGAAATGATCCCCGTTGATTCGGAACATTCCGCCATCTTTCAGTGTCTCATTGGCGAGCACGTCCGTGAGATCAACAGAATAATCCTCACAGCCTCGGGTGGACCCTTTTTCAAGTTCACAAAAGATGAACTGAGCAGGGTGACCGTTGAGCAGGCGCTGAAGCATCCAACCTGGAAGATGGGTTCGAAGATCACGATTGATTCGGCAACGCTTATGAACAAAGGGCTTGAGCTTATCGAAGCGAGATGGCTTTTTAATCTGAAAGCCGACAGGCTTGATGTGGTGATACACCCACAGTCGGTTATTCACTCAATGATCGAGTTTAACGACGGCTCAGTGAAAGCACAGCTCAGCGTGCCTGACATGAAACTGCCAATTCAGTATGCTCTCACATACCCTGAAAGGGTTGAGGCACCGTGGGTGAAAAACAACTTCCCCGCGATCGGCACTCTGAATTTTTTTGAGCCTGACCGCGAGAAGTTTGAGTGCCTCGGCATAGCTTACGACGCCCTTGATGCCGGGGGAACGGCTCCCTGCATAGCGAACGCGGCAAACGAAGTGGCGGTTCAGAAATTCCTGAACAGGGAAATAAGTTTTACCGGAATTCCCCGGTTGATCAGAAAATGCCTCGATGGCGTTGAGAACCACGCGGTCGCGGATCTGCCCACAGTATTTGAAACAGACAGAAAAACCAGGGAATTTGCCCTGACTTTACATTAAAGGAGTAAACTATTTAATGCAAGAGATCATTTATTTTATAATCACCATCGCGATGCTCGTTTTCGTGCATGAACTTGGCCACTTTATTGCAGCCAAACTTACCGGAATGCGCACCGAGGCTTTCGCGATCGGGTTCGGTAAAAGGGTTATTGGATGGAGCAAGCCCCGGGGGCTCTCATTTGGCCCGCTTCCCGAGGATGTTGATCTTGGTGATTACACTGACTATAGACTTTGCTGGCTCCCACTTGGCGGATATGTTAAGATATCAGGTATGGTGGATGAGAGTCTTGAGTCGGATTATGCCGAAAGCGAGCCAAAACCATACGAATTCCGCTCAAAATCAGCCCCGGCGAAGATTTTCGTGATTCTTGGCGGTATCATCATGAACCTCCTCCTTGCCCTTGTGATCTTTTGGATCATGAACCTCACAATGGGGAAACAGATGATCGAAATCCGCGGTTTGCAGTATATTCCCAAACATTCATTTGCTGAAAAAACCGGCTTTCTGGCGGGAGATTCGATCTATGCCATCAACGGGAAGCCTGTTAAATATCTTAATGAGATTAGCGAAGAAATTTTGATCCACAGCGCGGGGAAGGATATTAAAGTTGATTTCACCAGAAATGGTGAGAAACAAAGCGTTGTGGTAAATAAAAAGGATGTGCCGAAAGACGAGTCAACCGGTCCATTCTTCCCCGTGGTCGACAAAGCTGCTCCGTTTGTCGAAGCTCTCGCCCCCGACTCACCCGCAAAAACCGCGGGATTAAAGCCGATGGACAAGATACTCTCGCTGAACGGCTCGCCGGTGGTTTCCGTGACAAACGTTATCGATCTGATCGGTAATTCAGGCGGCAAGGAAGTCGATTTCAGAGTGCTTCGGGGGAAAGACACCCTCGCGGTTGCTGTTGTTCCGAAAAAAGATGAAGCCGGACAGTACAAGGTCGGTATACAGCTAAACGGCAACACCGACACAACCATGTTTGACGTGTATGAATATGGATTCTTTGAGGCGGGTGGCAGAAGTGTGGGACAGATCGGTTCTGTAACAGTGCTTACATTCCAGATGCTCGGAAAAGTTATCACAGGTGATATAGCTTTCGGAAAGGCCTTCGGCGGTCCCGTTAAGATAGCTCAGATAGCGGCTGACTCAGCCGACAAAGGCGCGGCGGGCTTCTTCTACTTTATCGCGATGCTTTCACTCAGTCTGGCGATCTTTAACTTTTTCCCGATCCCCGTTCTCGATGGCGGTCACCTCGTTTTCATTATTATTGAATCAGCCATCCGCAAAGAGATCCCCGTAAAGATCAAAATGCGTATCATGAACACCGGCATGGCATTGCTAATTGGCCTTATGGTGTTTGTGCTTTACAATGACATTTTTGGAATGTGATTTTTTGAAGTGTGAGGTGTGAACTGTGAACTGTGAAGTGGTTAGTTGACACTTGTACAGATTTTTATAACCGGGCTAAATCAGTCCGGTTTTTTATTTTAAAGAGTATGACCGGAGTTTTGTGTAAATGAATAGGTCTTGGTCCGTAAAGGAAGTTCGCACCTCACACTTCAAAAAGACTTCACAGTTCACAGTTCTAAAAGACTTCACAGTTCACAGTTCACAGTTCACACTTCAAAAAGGGTGATACGCCGTTCCTGAGCCGACCCAGGTTTTGTTTTTATTGAAGTCGACACCCATCATTTTACCTTTGGAGAAGCGGGTGAGGTTGTTCACCAGCACCGGTTTCTCGTTCCAGAGATACATCATGCGTATTTCACACTTTGAGTAGCCTTCGGGAGTTTCAATCAGAGGGGCGTACTCGATCTTCCTTTGAAGGATGTAGTTGTGTCGTTCCTTTTTTGAGTCGAGAAGTTCTTTGGTAACCTCCACTTCCACACCGAGTCCGGCGAAAGAGAAGAGGGGCTTAAGCACGAAGTTCTCGAGATCTGAGGGGTATTCTTTCAGATCAGAAAGAAAGTGACACTCGGGTACATGCGGGGTTTTAAGATATGGGAGTGAATATTTGCTTATGAGGAAAAACCAGTCGGGGTGACCAACCCAATGGACATCAAGGTCATCCTGAAATGAAAACGCCGCTTTTACATCCTTCCTGAAAAGTTCATCATAAATAACGCGGTTGTATATCCGTTCTATCGGTATCTCACGTCCGCCATCTTCATAATAAAGCTTCCTTCCGCGCTTGATCACATCGGTGATGCAGACCGGTTTGATACCCGTTAACTGCTCCGTGACCACGAAATCGATTAGCGTTTTCTGCTTGTCGGGCTCAATTTCGAGTAAAATCACGTTTTCTGGGGCTGAGTCTCCGAGTATGGTCTGCTTCAGCAATTCAACATACGAATCGCGGTTGTGGCCGCTATAGTAGGCAGTAAAATTCTCAGGAACCGGGAAGTGACGGCGGAAAACATCGTCGTAATACACCTGAAATCCATACAGAGAGGGGAAGCCTTGAAGCTCGATCAGTCGCGGGGTGAAGCCGCCTTTCCCGTCGGAGCAGATGGCGAAATCGATCTGCAGAAAAACAGGATGATCCGCCCGGTTCGGCACCGTGAGTCCATCCGGGATTGACGCTTCGGCATATTTCAAGTAATCAGGAGTGTCGAGCTGTCTGATAATCTCATCGCACGCGTCATGCAGTTCCACCGTCAATTCCTTCGATAGGAAGAGTGGTGTCTCGCAGATACGGAAGTCGATTCCCACCCCCGCGGAGGTGTTCAGATCATCAACAAATGCCTTATACTTCGTTTCGGTAAATTCACTGTTATATTTTTTTCGTATTTCGTTAACCATATTCAGAATCCAAATATTAAACCGCAAAGGACGCAAAGTGCGCGCAAAGGGGGATTAAACCACAGAGGGGATACAGGTGTTAGGTATTAGGTATTAGGTATTAGGTATTGGGTATTAGGTATATGTCTACCCCAATCCGCCGCGGCGGACCATACCCCATACACCAAACACTCCACACTATACACTATACACTCCACACTATACTCCGCCGCGGCGGACCACACTAAATTAACCACTAACCACTAACCGTTAACCACTACAAATCAAGCCCTCTATGCGTCTCATCAATTATGTAGTCCATAACGTTTTTGAGGTCATAAGATTGTTCCCAGACGGCGAGCTGGCGGTCGGCGCCGGTGCCCATCTCGAGGATCTTGTGGACGTAGTTGATCTCTTCGCGACTTTCGAGTTCATCCACCACATCGTCAACGAACTCGAGGAGTTCGTTAATAAGATCGGTGGTTGGCACTTCTTCGCGCTTTCCGAAGTCGATCAGCTTGCCTGAGATGCCGTAGCGGGAGGCGCGGAACTTGTTTTCGGAGATGAGGGCGCGTCTGTAGAGACGGAAGCCGAGGTTTTGGCGGATAAGTTTGTAAAGTTTCACCACCACAGCCTGCATGAGGGCGGTAAGGGCGATGGTTTCATCCGCGCGCATGGGGATGTCGCAGATGCGGAACTCGATCGTCGGGAAGAAGGGGTGAAGGCGGATATCCCACCAAATCTTCTTCGCGTTGTCGATGCAGTTTGTCTTTATCAGCAAGTTCACATAATTGTCGTACTCGCCGATCGACATAAAATAGTCGGGGATGCCCGTGCGCGGAAAGCGGTCGAAAACCTTCACGCGGTAAGATCTGAACCCGGTGTTCCTCCCCACCCAGAAGGGTGAGTTGGTAGAAAGGGCGAAGATGTGGGGCAGGAAGTAACGGGCGGCATTCATGATGTGGATCGCCGTTTCGCGGTCTTCAACTCCAACGTGGACGTGCAGCCCGAAGATCAGGTTGGCACGCGCGACGAGCTGCATATCGTCGACCACCTGCTTGTAACGGGGGTGGTCGGTAATGCGCTGGTCTTTCCAGTGTGAGAATGGGTGAGTACCCGCGGCAGCAATTCTAAGATCATTCTTAAGCGCGAGTTTCGCCAGTTCGCTTCGCAGGCGGAACACTTCCGATTTTGCTTCCTTTACGTTTTTACATACACCCGTGCCGGTTTCAACCACCGACTGGTGCATTTCCGGCTTGAGATACTCTTTAAGTACCAGTTCGCCGTCTTCGAATATCTCCTGAATGTGAGACTTTAACTCCCTTGTAACGGGGTCTACTATCTGGAATTCCTCCTCGACGCCGAGGGTGAAAGTTGGACTACTTGACATATTGCCTCACTTGATTATATTTCCCTGGGCTGACTCCTGAACGAAGTTGCCCCATACTGTATTAAATTTGCCCGGTTTCCAAGCCTTGGCGCGTCTGATCGCCATTTTCGCGGCTGTTTCAACCACCCATTCAAAATTTTCTTCACCTACTGAATAAACATCGGCATCGGGAGCAGGGTTTCCAAAGTCGATAGCGTATGGAACACCGTCACGTACCGCGAACTCAACCGTGTTAAAATCGTAGCCGAGGGCGTGATTCAGTTTCAGAACGTCGTTCTTAATCCTCTCGAGCAGTGCTTTGCCGTGTTTTTGTTTCTCTCTCACGTAGCGGAGGTGGTGCGGTTGCTTCGGATCGTAAGCCATAATGCGCACGTCTTTTCTGTCGATACAATAGCAGCGGAAATAGTCGGTGAACTGAATTTCTTCCTGCAGCATCATCACGAGCTGCCCTGTTTCGTTGTAGGCTTTGAAGAAGTGCTCCCTGTCTTCCAGGCGGTACACATTTTTCCATCCGCCACCCGCGAATGGCTTGAAGAACGCGGGGAAACCGACATAGTTGAAGATTGAATCCCAATCGAGGGGATATTTCAGATTTCTGAATGATTTGGTGGTCGTATCCGTCGGGTGAACATTCGATGGAAGGATCACTGTATTTGGAACCGCTACTCCGACCGCGAGGGCGACGGCATTGTTAAAAAACTTGTCATCCGCGCTCCACCAGAAGGGGTTATTTATCACGGAAGTGCCGGCTATAGCCTCATTTTTAAGGTAAGCACGGTAGAATGGGACATCCTGCGATATCCGGTCGATTATCACAGCATAACCACCGGGCACACCCTGCTGAACCTTGTCGATCTGTACATACTCGGCAACAATATCTTTCTCTTTTTTCGAGTTAACCCTCTCCACAAACGCTGGTGGGAAGGTTTCTTCCATACCGAAGAGTATTCCAATTTTTTTCATAACGGTTCCGTGAATTTAGTTTTTCAATCTTATTAAATGTTCAAAAGGGGGTGCTTGATGAAAGCGGATTGATCAATATTCAATTTACGAAAAATTTCTGAATTATTTTAATTTTAGTGTGGAGTGTGGAGTGTTTGGGGTTTGGGGTGGAGTGTTTGGGGTGGAGTGTGTGGAGGAAGTGGACCGCCTTGCAGGGGCGGAATGTCGGCAGGTCGCAGTTTCCGATTTGAAATGCGAACTGTAAGGGTGCTATACGCGTGAAAGCTTATTCCCGGATCAAAATCGCTATATTTTCCCTCGAAAAATTGATACCGAGCATGATCAATTTTTTCCCGCTGGTGGCGTATTTCTCACCGTATCTTTTGGCGATTATTTGGTTTGTTGCTAATTCGGCAGATTTACCATACTTAAACTCAATTATAAATATCTTATCCGGGAATTCCAACACACCATCAATACGGCCGATATTTGTGTTTACCTCTGCCTCAATATCGATCCCGATCAGGGAACAAAGCATTATAAAGAGTGAATGGAAATATCTCTCTTCAGGAATGAAAAGATTAGAGGGTATCTTCGCGAACAGATATTTGAGATGTTTCTCGAATGTCTCAAAATCGCCCCGTTGAAGTGCCACCTTGATCTCTGCCGCGTAGATCCCTGTCATATCAGCCTCGGTGTTCGTCATTTCAGCAAAGAGATACCTGCTGAACGAAGAGTCCACTTCGTGGTTGGGGAAACCCAGTTCAAAATAATCTGTGTATTCCTGACGGATTCTCTTCTTAATAGTTAAATAACCGGTTTGGAACAGAAGACTTTTTAACTGCGGCCGGTCAAGATCATCGGAACTGAGTGATTCCTCAACGGCGATCATGTTCTCGGTAGCTGTGATATCAAATTTTTCCCTTTTGATCAGGTCGACCAGGAAATAGGGGGTTCCCGTATTGTACCAGAAATTTTGGAAACTTCCGCTGTCGAAGAAACTCAGAACCGAAAAGGGGTTGTAGAGCTTCAGGTTGCCATCCCAACTGTAGCCATTGTACCACTTCTTCAATTCTTTAAGCAAGGCACCTTTTTTAAGCTTGGTCTCAGCGACCACATTATCGATGTGTTGCTCGAAGTGCTTTTCAAGTTCTTTCTGATCGTAGCCGCATATCCCGGCAAACTTTTTGTTGAAAGTGATGTCGGTTATCTGGTTGAAACCGGAGAACAGGGAAACCTTGGTGAATTT
This sequence comes from Bacteroidota bacterium, assembly GCA_023433685.1. Lineage (GTDB taxonomy): Bacteria > Bacteroidota > Ignavibacteria > Ignavibacteriales > Ignavibacteriaceae > UTCHB3. The sequence continues at coordinate 5,902 of JAEYUD010000201.1, read as the reverse complement.
ACTCACACCGGTAACGAACATAAACTTGATGAACTCGTCCAAAGATTTTACTACCGAGAAGAAATTCCTAAGCACCTGCCGGTTTCCTGAAGCTATCGAGTGATCTCCCAAGCGGTCGACAATAGGCTTGTCGTATTCGTCGATGATAATAACAACCGGTTGCTTGAATTTGCGGTGAATATTAAGTACCAGAGAAGAGAAGAACTCGATATCCGCATCTCCCCTTACTTCTACACTAAACTCATTTCCGCTTTCAATTAAAATATTTCGAAGTGTCGAGCTAAGTTCGCTGCCGTTTACCGATGAAAGCCTCGAAAAATCAAGCTTTATTACAGGATACTCGACCCATTCCTCTGGCTGAAGAGTTTCAATTGCCAGCCCTTTGAAAAGCTCACGGTTTCCACGGAAGTACTCATGGAGCGTGGAGACAAACAGAGATTTCCCGAACCTGCGCGGACGGGATAAAAACACATATTTGTAACCATCAATTAGAGGCTTGATATACATCGATTTATCGATGTAAACCATCTGCTCTTTGATGATCTGCGAAAAAGTTTGTATTCCTAACGGGAGCCGTTTCATTTCAAAGTTTCAAAAGTGATATCTGCAAATATCAGAAAAATGAGGGAAATAAAAGTTATTGCAATTCCAGAAGACAAAGTGGATACAATAAAAAACCCCGGCCGGAAATCTCTCTCCGGTCGGGGTTAAATTCTTCTTTAAATCCTCTGCGCGCTCTGTGCGCTCTGTGGTGAACTACCTCTTACCAAACCGTAAAACTTCACAGTTCACTTCGCCGCAGGCGGATAACATTTAACATTTAACACCTAACATTTAAAAAGTCATTTCCTCCCCCTCAAAATCTCTTCGGCAAGGGCTTTGGCGCCGTAGAGGTCGGAGATGGCTTCGATCATGCCTTGTGAGTGGACGGCGATGGCGCGGTTTGCCTCGTCGGTGTAGATGAAATCGGCGGTGAGGGACTCGATGTTGCCGTCGAAGACGAGGCCGACTATCTTTCCTTCTTTGTTGATCATTGGACTGCCGGAATTGCCGCCGATGATATCGTTGGTTGTAATGAAATTAAGCGGCGTTGAAAGATCAAACTCTTTAGGCAGATTCTCCCAGATTTTTGGAAGGTTGAAGGGGAACCGCTTGTTGAATGAGTAATACCTGTCGAGCACGCCGTAGAAGGTCGTTTTTACGGGGGCGGTGGTGCCGTTATAGTTGTAACCTTTTACCACACCGTCGTTTATGCGGAGGGTGAAGGTTGCATCGGGCGGTATCGACTCGCCATAAACTTTGAAGAGGGCCTCTCCAAGCAGGGCGTTGTTAACCTGGTCGCGGGCAAGCACTTCTTTGTTTATTTTACCGTACTCCATCAGTTTCTTCTTCGCTGTGAGGATGAATTTGATGAGTGGGTCATCCGACTTAAGGATATCATCAGCACTTCCTTTAACAAGTTTGTCGCGGAAGACTTTGTCGCTCAGTTTGGTGTTGGCAAGAAGGTGTTCGAGGGCTTCCTTCCCTGTTTTTCCGCCGAACATCATATCCATGAGTTCCTTATTGCTGCCGAGGTTGCGGATGATCAGGTTCACCTGCACCTGGAGGTATCTCGACTGGGTCTCATTGTCGAGTGTCGCGGGGAAGAATGTGGCAGCTATCGAATCAAGTTTCGCTTCTGAATATTTATCGGGCGACTGCTTTTTCGTCTCCGCGATGGTGACGAGTGTTGATGCCACGCGCATCAGCTCGGGTGAGTAGCGGCGGTTGAAGTTATAACCGAAAAGCTCACGGGCGATTGGTTTCAGTTTTTCACGTCCCTCGGCAACTTCATTCCAAATGTCTCCATACTTTGCTTTCAGGGCGGGGTCGGCCATAACGGCAGCTTTGAACTTCTTCTCAAAATCTTTCTTACGCGCGAGGAGGTACTGGTCTTGCAGACCTTTGTAGATGCCGTCGTAAACCTTGAGGCCGTTGCCGATCGAGTAGAGTTCGGCGATAAGTTTGTAATTCTCGGTGTTGCCGTTGAGCACCTGTTCTTCAATGATCTTGTAGAGTTCGCTCAGCCACTCGACCACAGGAAGGTTGAGATAGTCGCGCTCGAACTCCATTTGGGCGATGGTATTGATCCTCGAAGTGCTGCCGGGGTTACCGACAACGAATGTTACTTCGCCTTCTTCGGCACCTTTTTCACTCCAGGCGAACCAGTCACCGGTCTTTATAGGCTTGCCATTCTCATAAGCGCGGAAGAACATACAGTCGAGACCGTAGCGGGGGAAGGTGAAGTTATCATAGTCGCCTCCGAGTTTTGCTGTCCGGAGGTCGGGAGCGAAAACGAGCCGCACATCTGTATATTTTTTATAGCCATAGAGTGAGTTTCTGCCACCATTGTAAAGGGGAACCACCGAGAACTCAAGGCCCGGGTTTTTCTCTTCCGCCTCGCGAATCAGTTCTTCCGACTTTGCCTTCTTGATCTCGATGCGTTCTTCATCGGTTTTAGCGGTGAGGAGGGCATCGTGAAGCTTGTCGGTAATGTCTTCAATATAAACCAACTGTTCAACATAGAGATCGGGGATCCTGCGTTCGTCGGCGTCAGTTCCGGCGTAGAAACCGTCGCGGAGGAAGTCTTCACCCTCTTTCTGCCCTTTGAAGATGATGTTACGTCCACAGTGGTGGTTGGTCATAATGAGACCGTCTTCGGAGATGAACGATGCTGAACAACCCCCGCCGAAGCGGAGAGCCGCTTTTCTTACTCTTGTGAACCACTCTTCAGAGGGACGGAAATTGTATGTTTCCGCGAAGTAATCGACGGGTGGTTTTTCGAATGTCCACATCTTTCCCATGTCCCACTTCCCCGCCTTTACGGTATCGAGGTCGATCCCCGCGTACTGCGCGAAAATGGAAGTGGTGGCAACAAGTAAGAAAAGCAGCTGCTTGATCATCGTATCTCCTTGAAAATTATTTCAGGTAGGTGAATTTTCGTGAAGCGGTAAAAGTGCCCGCGTTTAGTCTGAATATATAGTTTCCGCTGGTGAGGTTCGAAGCCTCAAATCTGTATTGGTGGTCACCCGCTTCCATCTGGCCGAGCTCTCTCCGTTCAATCTCCTCCCCCATTATCGAGTAAACCGAAAGGGTTACAGAGGAAGTGGCGGGGAGTGAAAAGTTCAGCACGGTTGATGAATTGAAGGGGTTCGGGTAATTCTGTTCGAGCATGAAATTTTTCACCACTCCATACTCCGCCTGTATCACCTTGCTGTAGGTTGAAGTGCCGTCGAAGTCTTTTTGCTTAAGACGGAAGTAGTAAGTGCCGGCTTTCCCAAGTGACACGAGGGTTTCATATCTACTTGGTGAAGTGGTGGTACCGGCTCCTTCAACTGAAGTGACAGTAGTGAAATTGCTTCCGTCGGTTGACGATTCTACGTCGAAGCCACTGTTGTTGGTCTCGGTGGCAGTGTTCCAGATGAGCTTTACGCCTCCGGGCACCACTTCCCAAGTGAAAGAGGTAAGCTGAACAGGCACCCAGCCGAGGGGGTACATCGTTACATCGAGATTGATCTTTTGTCCCGCCGGGAGGTTGACATTATAAAATGTTTGGGTAAAATAGTCCGGATTCGAGAAAGAAACGGTGTAGTTACCGGAGTAGAGCATTCGGGCGTAAACACCGGTTGAGGAGTCGGAATAGACCTCTGAATTCACATTGTCATGCCCGGGGATCGTGACCATTACCTTTACCGGGTTGCCATAGGGGTCTTTTATAACGCCCTGCAAGCCTGTAAGAAGTTCAGCTGTCAGGTTAAGCCATGAGGCGCGGTTATAGTTCCAGATCGTGGGTATGTATGACCCGGCTATGAGTTTAGTGGAAGAGAGCTCGATCGTCAGTTCTCGTCCGTAACGGAAGTATGTGAACCAGTCCTGACGGCCGCCATAGACGGAGTACCAGTCCCATCCGTTGGTGATACCGTTGTTGAGGTCGGTCATGTAACCGTTGTTATTGCAGTAAAAGTGGACTGAGTCGGCATATCGTCTTGAAATATTCATCCACCAGTTGTCATCGGCATGACGCGCGAAACGGCTGTCCCACGGGTAGTTAACCACTTCAGCACCGCCGTGATAGTTAACCGACATGTTGAAGTAGTTCTGTGTGCCGGTGTTCATCATTATCTGGGTTTCCGGCTGCCAGGCATAACCGTCGGGGTGTTGTCCCTGAACAGGATCGGGGAAGTTGCGGTTAATGTCGACGTTGTTGGCGTTGCCCCTTCGCGCGCCGGTAACGGTGGAGTTACCTGAGCGGTAGGTGCCATCGGGATTGGCGAGGGGGTTGATCCAGATCTCGAGTCCGTTAACGAGACGGTTTACCAGTGGATCGCTGTTATAGTTTACCAGGAGATAGTCTGCAAAACGGATCATATTTACAAACGCGGCGGTTTCATCGCCGTGCATTGATGATGTGTGCATGAACCGGGGCTCAGGCTCGCGGGTGTTCACATTATCGGAGATGACGAGGAAGAGTATTTTTCGTCCTTGGGTTGTGGTACCCGCATCAACCACCCGGCAGAGATTGGGGTAGTCACCGGCGAGACCGTACATCATCTGAACATACGTCTCATAGGTTGGGTAGACATCCCAGGCTCCCGTTTCGCGGGGATTTCCCATTTCAACGGTTACGTCACCCGGAGGGGGCAGCACTTCGACAGTGTACCCCTTCTTTTCGAACTTCCTGAATTCATCTTTGTTGGCATAGGCGGTAATCCATTTACCGTCGTACTTGTCGATCGAAATGATCTTTGTAAGTTCAGAGAGCTCGTTTTTGCTAAAAACGCGAAATCTGAAATAGACTTCGCCGTTGCGCTCAAAGTAGTCGTCGGTGACGGACTGCGCGAACAGCGAGACGGAAAGAATCAGCAGTGCAATTAATTGCTTTAGCATCAGTATCCGGATTTGTAGAGATCGTATAAAGTGTCGAAAAATTCATAACGGGTTTTCCCTTCATGAGTATCGACTATTTCGTTGTATTCATCTTCATCCATTTCGAAGGCCTCGAGGTAGGCCTCGATCTCGGGCCGGGTTACCGGTTCATCGCCTTCAAATGTGAAATCTTCTTTAACCACGAAGAATCCCGCGATCGCGAGTTCCTGTATTTTCGCGAAACGGGGGTTTGTGTTCCATAGGTCTTTGTAAGGGAAGAGCTGGCAACCTGCGTTAAGGAGGACATCCTGAACATCCTCAACGGGGATATCAGCGGGTCTTCTTCCCTTCCTGATCGCCACAGCGGCAAGGGCTCCCGCGGCCTGACCGATCAGCATAACCACGGGTTGAAGCCGGGTGCAGCCGTTCACGATATGTGAAACGGAGATCGATTTTTCGGCGAGGAGGAGTCCGTTAACCCCGGCGGGGATGAGGCAGTCCATTGGTATCTGGAACGGCGCGTTTGCAGGCAGTTCCTCATGGAGGCGCTCTTCGGGCTCGTGGAACATGTGGCTGTGGTGATGGTCGAGGAAGTAGTCGCCCACGGCTATCGAATCGCTAAGGAGCGGAGGTCTCAGGGTGTACTCATCGGGCACAACATCCCACTCACGCATGTAAAAATTTCCGATTCCGCGTCTGCTTTCGCGGACGTAGGGAATTGGCGGGAAGTGGTCGGCGGTGTCGTACGCTGTTTCGTCGAGACCCCACTCCGGGTGACCAAGCCTCGTCTGCATGTAGTGGATGTAGTCGCGGGTGAGTTCTTTGGCTTTCTCGAGGTGCCATTCCCGTTTTTCAAAATCGTCGTAGATCTCGCGGGTGGTCGGGTAGTCGTTCGACCTGAAAGGCCAGTTGAGGAGGTACTTGTCACCCGGAAGTGCCGCGTATGAAATGAAACTCTCCCAGTCGTGAAGCTTGTGGTTCAGGTACTTTTCATCAG